>JAAEOH010000318.1 GCA_024244645.1 Hyphomicrobiales bacterium | reverse complement strand
ATCCTCGACTTCAGATCTCCCGATGTCATATTTCGAAAAAACAAAAAATTCAGGATAGTGATAGCAGGGACTTATGGTCACTGCCTTTTTTTAAGGGTCCGCGAAAAAATAACTTTACATTCTCGCTCGTCCGAATGGCTAATTTAAAAAGAATAGTCCTGAATATACTATTATTTGTTTTTCTTTGCGCTCTTTGCAAGCTTTACGGTGAATTCTCATTTTATTAACCTTAATCATTTTTTCTTAACTTAGAGGCGCAGAGAACGCAGAGTGTTATAAAGAATGTCGCCTGTGGCGCCCCTTGAAGACGCTTCAGATCCGACTTGGTCGGACAGTAAATTTTCCTAATATGCTCTGCGACCTCTGCGTTAAGGTAAATTAATTTGTCACACTTCCTAATCCGAATAAATCGGAAGTGCAAAAAGCTCGCCGGTTATAAAATTCCATTTAACTTATTATAACATTGTACCTTACGACACTCACGAAAAAAGTTTTGCCAGAAGTGGTCAAAATATTTTTGTTAAGGGACTATATGTTTTTCCCAGATTTTGTACATATACCAGTTTTCTGGATAGTCTGAGGAAAGTTTTTCACAACATGTGGAAAAATTTATCATAGATGCTTCTGTCGTGTAGTAAGTATAAGAAATGAAATCTTACCATCAAATCTGGAATTCGTCCTAACTGTTAATGTGGT
>JAAEOH010000317.1 GCA_024244645.1 Hyphomicrobiales bacterium | reverse complement strand
TGATCTCGATCATCCTTGCCAACGGAATGAAAGGACTTCCATCCTTTGGCAATTTCCAAGATGAGGTTACGAATTTCCATTAAAACAATTATTGGTGGTGTAGGCTTTTTGCGCAAGTTGAACGTTGGCGGGCCGATATGCTTTGATTCTGCAGGGGACCGCACTTCAATTATGTCCCCGCTTTCGGCCCATAGCAGACAGTCGAGCCAACACGGTTAAGGTCAGCTGTGAGCCCTTAGTGGATATATTCTGCACCAGTGCAAATGTCCGCTGCTGTTTCGACATTGTGTCGTATTCATCGACGTAACCGCAGACGAGATCGGAGGAAATTGGCTTACGTGTCGTCGAATATCCCGGTAGGTTTTCCGTCAATTGTCTCGACATTCTTGCGCCGCCAATAGTTCTTCACGCCTTCGGTCCCCATCTCATGGTAAAAGGGAACGAGTTCTTGTTCCCCACGGGATTTGCGAAATTCCATGATCGGTACACCCGTGCCGCACGACGTTTGAACAAGGTCGATTCTCAAGTCGAATATCTGGCGGCTGCCGGCCAACTTTGGAAAGCCGGATACCAGGCCATCCCATTCTATATCGCGCGGATGGTAGACTTTGGCTTGACCATATACCCGCAGGATCAGCGGGCTCCCCTCAAAAGCGCAGAACATGAGTGTCATGCGGCCTGTCGCACGCACATGTGCCGCCGTTTCATTGCCACTACCGCTGAGATTGAGCCAGACGATACGGTTGTCGTCTTCGATCCTGAGCGTATCCATTCCCTTCGGGGAGACATTAATACGGCCTGTCTTGTCCGCTGTTGCGACGAAGAAAACCGGTTGTTTTTCGATAAAATTCCGAAAAGTTTGGTTCAGCTTCATTCCTTTTGCCATGTCATGAACCTTCCCTGGCACGTCGTGAGCAATGAGTGCTCGATTGTTCGAGTACGGTACTTGGTCGTCTTCAAGCCAGCATGCGCACCGTATCCGTGAATTGATCCTACCAGTTTTTCGAACGCGATTTTCTCAGTTGAGACAATTCAAATGCGCCGCTGGAGGGCAAAGGGATGTGATCGATCGACGCGACGTCGTTCTTCATCGATCCGATGTCGCGCAGGTCCTTTGCCGAAAGCCTGCTAAGGCTCGCCTTCATCTTTTGGCGATCGACGATTTCGTTGAAATTTTTGCACACCCAGGCGGCCAGTTCGAAAATGGGCAGAGCCCCTGAAAATTGTTGCGAAAATGCGGTTTGCGAAACGAATGTCATCTTTTGAACTCCTTGATTTAGTGTGGATTTCCTTGACGCTTTGACGTTCGCACTGATCAGGTTGTGGCAGTCAGTGTAGGAAGTGAACCAACCCCGATACAAAAAGTGTACTGGTCAATAACCCCGGCTGAGATTACGCTCGCTTCATCGGACCAATTCCGTTGAAAGTATAAGGAAATGACGACGAAACCCTTTGGGCTTTATTGTCCGACCTCGAAGGCTTGTGAAGTTTTGCTGCCGCGCTGGACGATTCAGATTCTGGGCGAGCTTTGGGGCGGGTCCACGCGCTTCAACGAAATAAAGAGGGGGCTTCCCGGAATTTCACCCACCCTCCTCACCAAACGTTGAAAGAGATGCAGGAAAACGGGTTGGTCGAACGGGTCGAAGACGCCGCAACTGGAAGCATTGATTACATCCGCACCGAAAAGGCGGCCGAGCTCGACATAATTCTCAAGGGCCTTGCAACCTGGGCGCAACGACACATCAAGGCCGAAATTGCACTGGAAGACCGCGACGCCGATCTGTTGATGTGGAACATACGGCGCCAGGTTGACGTCGACGAATTGCCGAAACAACGCGTGGTCGTCCGGTTCAACTTTTCCGATGCGACCTCCCCGGCATCGACCTATTGGCTGATCCACAAGCCTGGTGAAACTGTAGAGATTTGTGCAAGCGATCCCGGGTTCGATGTCGATCTGTTCGTCGAAACCAAAGTCACCGTCATGACCGGAGTTTATCTCGGTCGTCGGTCATTCGAACGCGATGTCGAAGACGGGAGGCTGTTCCTAAGCGGCAATCAGAGGCTCGTAAAAACGTTCAGGCGATGGCTAAAGTTCAGCATGCATTCTGATGTCGAAAACATCGCTCAAGTCGACCACTACACGACAGAGCCCTGACAGATTGCGGACAGACCACTGGCCTTGTCACAAGGAAAATGACGGCACGATTAATACAACGCAATCAGCGCACACTTAGCCTTATTACACTGGATGAACAAAGCGCTGGCAATGTCCTCAAACCTGAAAAGCGGACCCTGTTCTGACTTTCATATACGGCAACTTTGTCCGCACAGCCGTCCTTCGTGTCAAGAAAATTGCCTTTCGGAGGCGTGCGTCGCCGCGAAGGGCAGCTCTGAGCCTATTCCGTTGAAAAAGCCTTCGATTTGACAGTTATTGATACGTCGTCGCGTTGGCTCGATGTCTGTGCTCATGAGATTTGGTGAGCGGAGCCTGGTGCTGGGACCAGTTTGGCAAGTTTTCTGAGGTTCTGGGCGGTTGC
>JAAEOH010000316.1 GCA_024244645.1 Hyphomicrobiales bacterium | reverse complement strand
GTGCGCCTCGTCCCGGATGATCCGGGGTGGCGTATGTCTGGAACGCACTGAGAAAGGAGGAATGGAGAGTGCCTTGTCCCTTGCTGTGAGGGGACATGAGCCCAAGCGGCGGTGACCTGCTGTCAACTGGCAGGGTGACGTAGCCCGCAGGTAAAGGGAATTGAGGCGAAACCGTTACGCCGAGATGGTTCCCGAGGCTTAGTATTGGAAGGTTGAGGAACACGAACCGGTTCACCCGCATCTGAGGGCTGGAATGTCGCCTCCGCCTACACGGTTTAACAGGCGGAATGCTGATGATGCTGCCGGAGATGTAAGTTGGCACGCATCCGAATACGGGCATACAGGTAGGACGTCCGTAGGGATCATGGAGAGAACGCAGCCAGACCATGGCATCGGCATCGACTTGCGGAAAGCAAGGCAAAAGACTGCGACCGGCAGCCTCACCAATACGTTTTAAGTCCAGCATATGAACGAGGGAAGGCATGATGGAATGCCCCACGTACTGCGTCTAAGGGAGTTGACCCTGATGTCCATCATGCTGGCGGAGTTCCCGTAGTAGTCCGCGGCAGGGAAAGCCTGCCACATGGCGAAGGGGAATAGTTCGAACTGCTTGGAGTGCAAATTACCTGACCCAACGAGGTGAAGACCTTTGATAATCAGCGAAATGCAGCACAAGCTCGCAACATGGGCCAAGAGCGATCCGAACCGGCGGTTCGATCGTCTTTTACGGCTCATTGCCGATCGGGAATGGCTTACTGAGGCCGCCCGGATTGTTTTGGCGTCAAGCGGCGCCCGAACGCCGGGCATTGACGGAATGGACAAGCGACGGCTGCGGGCCGGACTGGATCAGCATCTGGCCGACCTGCGGACAAACCTGCTGAAGGGCACCTATTGCCCCAAGCCGGTTAAGCGAATCCATATCCCGAAAGCCAATGGCAAGCTGCGACCACTGGGTATACCGACCCTTACGGACCGTATAGTCCAGCGTGCCATGCTGATGGCCATGGAGCCGATATGGGAGAGCGACTTCCATCGCCTGTCCTATGGCTTCCGGCCGGAGCGTAGCGTGCACCATGCTGTCCGCACCGTGAAGATACAGCTCCAGGATGGAACGGATACGACGAGGGGCCGCTGGATCATTGAAGGTGATCTGGCGAGCTACTTCGACACCGTCCATCACCGGCTGCTTCTGCAATGCGTGCGGCGACGGGTGCAGGACGGACGGTTTGTCGATCTTCTCTGGCGCATTCTCAAGGCCGGTCACATCGATCATGGCCTGTTCGCGGCTTCCAGCGAGGGCGTTCCGCAAGGCGGCGTGTTGTCGCCGCTCCTGTCCAACATCATGCTCCATGAGTTTGATGCGTGGCTGGAGGCGAAATACCTGAACCGGAAAGCCCGCAAGGATCGCTGGGCATGGAACTTCGGCATTCAGCAGGGACGCCCCATTACGGTTCGTGAGAACCGGCAATGGAAACCTGCCGTTGCCTACTGTCGCTATGCCGATGACTTCGTCGTCATCGTCAAGGGGACGAAGGCCCATGCCATGGAGATACGCGAGGAGTGCCGGGCCTTTCTGGAGGGTCGCCTGAGACTGACGTTGAATATGGAGAAAACCCATATCACTCACGTCAATGACGGGTTCGTCTTTCTGGGGCATCGGATCATTCGCAAGCGGGGGTCGAACGGACGCATGTCCGTCGTCACGACGATACCCAGGGAAAAGGCCAAGGCGTTTGTTCGAAAACTGACCGAGGCCCTTTCTGGCAATCATGATGTCAGCAAGGTCGACATGATTGGCAGCCTGAACCGTCAACTCGCGGGATGGGCAGCCTTCTACAAGTTCACCGACTTCACAGCGCGCACCTTCCGGCGCATCGACTATGTCGTGTTCTGGAAACTGGCGCACTGGCTGGCGCAGAAATATCGGTCACGCATCAAACCCTTGATGCGGAAATGGTATCGAGCGCCAGAAATGGGCAAGGCGAAAACCTGGCTCATTTACGGACGAAATGAACGAGGAGAACGTGTCGGCAAGGCGCTGCGCCGAATGGTATCAAGCCCAAAGGCGCAGTTCCGGTGGCGTAATCCGGAACGTAATCCTTACATCTTTCGTGAGGAAATCCGTTCCACCGTCACCTCGCGCTATCATGATGTTGCAATGGCCATGGGCCAAGGTTGAATGGAGAGCCGTATGCGCTGAAAGGTGCACGTACGGTTCGGGGAGGAGAAGCGCGAAAGCGCTTCTTACTCCACT
>JAAEOH010000315.1 GCA_024244645.1 Hyphomicrobiales bacterium | reverse complement strand
CCAACCGCGTCTTCAACTCATACGACGACATCGTCGACCACTGCTGTGACGCCTGGAACAAGCTCATCGATCAGCCCTGGAAAATCATGTCGATCGGACACAGGCAATGGGCACATAGGTCATGATCAACGGGATTTGGTAGAAGTCCTCGATGGTCGCTTGTTCGAAGGTCACATTCTCGACCTTGCCGGCGTCGGCTTTGCCGTGGGCGATTTCGATCATCTTCGACGAGATATCGATGGCCTCGATATGTTTCACATAAGGCGCGTGGGCGATGGCGGTCGACCCCGTCCCGCAGCCAAATTCCAGGACCTCCATATCCGGCCGCAGGTATTCGCGCGTGACCTGCAGTTTTCTTTGGTAGGCGTCTTCGTCGGCAACCGGTTTTCTCGAATAGCGCTCGGCAATCTTGTCCCAGAATCTGCTCGGCTGAGTCATGGTCTTCTCCGTTCCTGTGACCGAGGTTCCGGCGAAAAGCCCGGGCTGCACCCTGTACCAGCGGAGACGCCACCGGGATACCCTGTTTCCTTGCCATCGTGTCGATGCGATGTCGGGCCTCGGGACGTTACCGCCACGACTCCGCACCCGAAACAACGAGACAGTCCCACTCTCGCAACTATAGAATACGACACCGCGCGTGGGCCACGCCGTGCAAGGCCGACCGCGATCGCGAGAAGGGGAACACGAGACATGGAAAACGAAGCCTTTGACTACGTGATCGTGGGTGCCGGCTCGGCCGGCTGTACGCTGGCAAACCGCCTGACAGAGGATCCGAAGGTATCCGTGTTGCTGCTCGAATATGGTGGATCGGACAAGAACATCTTCGTGCAAATGCCGACGGCATTGCAGATACCGATGAACACAAAACGATTCAATTGGGGCTTTTGGTCCGAGCCGGAGCCAAATCTGAACAATCGACGTCTCGACGTATCGCGCGGAAAGGGGCTCGGCGGATCCTCCTCGATCAACGGGATGATCTATGTTCGGGGCAACGCCTGTGATTTTGACGAATGGGAAGAGCACGGCGCCGCGGGGTGGGCGTACAAAAACTGCCTGCCGTATTTCAAGAAAGCCGAAACCTGCGCCTATGGCGCCGATAATTATCGCGGCGGCGATGGACCGCTGCATACATGCAACGGCAACGGCATGACAAACCCGCTCTATCACGCCTTCATCCGTGCCGGCGCGGAGGCGGGGTATGGCCTGACGGAAGACTACAACGGCTACCGGCAGGAGGGCATGTCGAAGATGGACATGACCGTAAAGGGCGGCGTCCGGTGGAGCACCGCGAAAGCCTATCTGGAACCCGCACTCGGCAGAGAAAATCTAACCGTCCTGACCAAAGCCATGATCAGGCGGGTGGTGCTTGAGGGTAAGCGTGCCGTCGGCGTGGAATATGTCCGGAACGGGACGGAAGAATCCGCCCGCGCCAACCGAGAGGTGATCCTGTCCGCCGGCGCGATTGGATCCCCGCATATCCTGCAGATGTCGGGTATCGGACCTGGTCAGGTACTCAAGGACGCGGGGATCGAAGTCCGCCACGAATTACCGGGTGTCGGTGAAAACCTTCAGGACCACCTCGAATCGGTTATCCAGTACGAGACCAAACTGCCTGTGTCCCTGAACAGGCATATGGGGCTTTTCGGGAAGTTTTTGATCGGCGCTCGCTGGGTTTTGACCAAAAGGGGCTTGGGCGCAACGAACCACTTCGAATCCACGGGCTTCATACGGACCCGTGCCGGCCTGAAATGGCCGAACATTCAGTTTCACTTCTTGCCGGCCATCGTTCGATATGACGGCAAAGGCGGTGCCGGTCCGGAGGGCTATCAAATTCATTTTGGCATCAACAAATTGCGGTCACGGGGTTGGGTGCGGGCGAAGTCGGCCGATCCATTCGAAAAACCGAGTATCGTTTTCAACTTTTTCCAGGATCAACGAGATATCGACGAATATCGCACCGCATTCAGACTTACCCGTGAAATTGGCATGCAGCCTGCCCTTGATGCGTTTCGGGGGCGAGAATTCGATCCGGGCGAGCATGTCCAGACCGACGAGGAGATCGATGCTTGGGTCCGAGAAAACGTCGAAACAGCTTATCATCCGTCATGTACCTGTAAGATGGGCCCCGATGGCGATGCCATGGCCGTGCTCGATCCGGGATGCAACGTGCGAGGAATAGAGCGGCTGCGCGTTGTCGATTCCTCGATTTTCCCGACCGTCACCAACGGCAACTTGAATGCGCCGACAATCATGATCGGGGAGAAAGCCGCCGACATCATAAAAGGCGTACCGCCGCTTCCCGTATCCAATGCCGAGGCTTACGTCGCGCCAAATTGGGAAACGGCGCAGCGCGTCGGAACATCGATAAGGCCAATGCCCTAACCTGGAAATGGCAGGTCCGCGAATTGCCGTCGGTGCATGAACGGCCGTGACATCCGGCTGGTTTCCGTGGCGCGTCTTCCAGCGGCAAGAAGTCCGTTCTGCGAGGGCGCGCGATCCGTGTTAAACTCGAACTCTGCCGTGACGGCTCTGATACGGAGAGGAGATCATGGCAACCTTTATGCTTCTGTTCACCTGCGCGGTCGATGCGCTCAAGGGACTCGTCGCAAAGCCGCAAGGCCGGTGCGATGCGCGATCCATCCTCGAGGATGTCGACCGATACCGGAACCTGTCGACCGGTGTGGCGATCGTTTCCTTTTTTGTTTCCGCCGGGTGCGGTGTTGTCGCGTTTTTCATCATACTCGATTCGGCGCTCTGGGCCGGGGTTACCGAACAAGGCGCCCTGTTTCTCGTTGCCATATCCTGGGTTCTTATTTTTCCGATTTGGGTGTTGATGTTTCTGTTCATTCGATCGGTGCTCGACGTGCTGGGCATCAAGGACGTGCGTTCCGTTTTCAGAGATCGTTTGAAGAACCTGACGCTGAGCCGGGAACAAGTGCGGGAGCTTCACGATATCGTGGCATCCCGGCCGTGGCGGCACGGTCCAGTTTTCGAAAGTGTCATCGCCGACCTGACGAGCGAGCGGTCGGAATCCTGATCCGTAAACCCATTCGCGAACGGCAGACGCTTGCTGGATCGTGCCCCGGCGCCATGCCATGGTGCCCCAATCGTGTCTCAAATCCGGCGCGCGGTTCGACCGCTCAGCGTCACGATCCGAAAAGGTCGTGAGCATCTCGGCGCTGGCGGTCACCGGCCAGACCGGGCTTATACCAAGTCTCTGTGAGTGGGACTCATATAGGGGCTTTCCGGAACGGTGTTTTTCTGATTCAAGATGGCAAACGGATGGAGGTTTGCCATGGGTTCTCCGGTTTCACTTCGAGACGATTTTGGTGCGGCCGGACT
>JAAEOH010000314.1 GCA_024244645.1 Hyphomicrobiales bacterium | reverse complement strand
TGTGCCGCCGGACCTGACCTTCAAGAAAACGGCGCTCATCTTCGCTAAGCACCACCGCATCCGCCACACGTCCAACCATCGCATCATCTCCTGAATTCCAATTCAATCAATGATACGAATTACAGTTCCAGGTGACTAGTCACCTGCTGCAACCGGGCCGCCGCCGCCGAGTTTCGTTGCTGCAGCCTTGTGACAAGCCTCATTGCCGCACAGAACCAGCGTGTCGCCCGGATTGATCACGGTCCGCTTGTCTGTAGCTTCCGTCTTCCATGATCCAGCGGGGCGGACCGCGAGAATATTCTCGCCGTGAAGATCCAGCTCAGCAACGGGTCTGGCTTCGGTGCCGTAATATTCATGTTCGGCAACGCTGAGATCGCTGCCCAATTGCAGAATGCGGTGATAGTCCATCTCGCCGAGCGAGGTCGTGCGCAGCAAAATGCGGCCAATCATGGCGCCCATGCCCCGATCGAGCGTTTTGTTGGTCAGCACCAGGAAGGTGATGCCGATTGCGGCGGCCATGATGGCCGCCTGCACGGCGATATGCTGCGTATCGGGACCGGTCCTGACAAAGGCGACGATAAAGGTCGAGGCGATCGAGATCAGCCCGAGGTTCCCGAGGACCATCAGGGCGATAACAATGCGCCGCCGGATCGGATAGTTGACGATCATTTCGGCTTCGTGGGTGGTGAATCCTGTTCCCGTCAGGGCGGATACACATTGAAAACGGGCGATGTTTTCGGGAAGTCCCGTCAATCGCATGGCGACGGCGCCAATGCGCACCAGAGACACCGACAGGGCCAGCAATATGGCGATCGTGAGCGCGGCTGCCATTTGGTCTAGGCCCGCAAAGCATCGCGCCCGACGGCGAAGGCAACGTCGACGAATGTGGCAAGACCGTCCTCGCGATCCTCCAAAGTCAGGATTTCGGTGGCGGTCGCTACCGCGCCGACAAATCCTTCCGTGTGCCAATGGCCCGGTGCCGGCAGCGACGGCAATTGTGCCGGATCGGGATGCGGCCAGGGATTGATGTAAAAATAGGGTTCTCCGTAGTTCTTGTCGCCCGGCGACATGCCAACGCCAATGCCGGGTGCGGTTTCTGCGCCGCCGGCATCGAGGCCGACATAGATTGCGATATCAAAATGATGCGGCCAGCAATGGACCGGGCTTAAGCCTGGTAAAACGGATTCGTTTTTGGCGGCAAAAGTCAGCAATTGCCGGCTTGCAAGGTCATACCAGCGGCCGAGTGCCAGCAGGCCATCTTCCAGGCCGTCTGTTTTGAATTGCGTAACAGCTATGACATCTTTCGGAAGCTTGAACGGATGCTTCACACCGGACGCCGGTTTGAGGTCGCGCTCCGCAAGACCCTCGTCAAGCCATGCCATGCAATCGGCTTCGGAAACGCCGTTCAGGTCAAGTGTGTCGACAGTTTCACCGCCGCGTACAATCCACATGGAAAGGGGCGAGAGTGTAACCCGGACGAGAACAGGTCCACTTGGCGACTCAATCGGATTGGTCTGAAAGCCGCCATTGGTCGCATTCCAGTTAAGGGCCGTATGGCTGTAGTCGGGTTTGGCTTTCAGATTGGCTAGCGCGGCGAGCGCGATAATCTGAGCGGCGTTGTGCGCCATGATCCGGGCGTCGGCGATTGTGTCCGGCGCTGTTTTTCCAAGCAGTTCGCTGGCAGTGAGCATTGTCTTTCCCCTTGTTGCAACCTAGGCAAGTGTTCAAACGAGTTCCGCATTAGTCATGATTTCGACAAGTGCTGGCCCCTTGTGCGCAAGCGCCTCGGATATGGCGGTTTCAAAAGCGTCCGTTTCGGTAACCCGCATGCCGTGTCCGCCGCAAAGGCGAGCAAAGGCCGCAAAGGAGGGGTTCGTCAGCTGGGTTTCCCATACCGACCACTGGCCGGCCTGCTGTTCCTTGGAGATCTTGCCGAGTTGGCCGTTATTGAGCAGGATATGGGTGATATCCATACCGTATTTTGTCGCCGTGGTGAATTCCATTGCATATTGTCCGAAGCCGCCGTCGCCGGAGATCGAAACTGCTTTGCGGCCCTTATAGGCATCGAGATCCTGCGTCGCGGCCCAAGCGCCCATTGCCGCCGGAAAGCCGAAGCCGATGGAGCCGAGATATCCCGACATCAGAACGCGCTGACCGCATGTTTCGAAATAGCGGCCGAAGGAATAGGTGTTGTTGCCGACATCCACGGCAATTACTGCGTCCGGCGGGCAGAGTTTGGTCAGGGCATCAAAAACGGCAAATGAGTGAATGCCGCGGCCTTTTTCCTCGGCAAGCCGCGAGCGTTTTTCCTCGTGCCACATCGTCCAGTGCCCGGCAAGTTCTGTAATCTGGTCATCCGCGTCCTTCGGTCTTTTGGCCGTCTCCATCATGATATTGCAGAAGGCGCCGATATCGCTCCACACCGGCAGGGTGACCCGGTGGAATTTGCCGAGCTGCATGCGTTCGAAATCCACCTGGATAATGCGCTTCGACGGCTCTATGCCGGTGTGGTTCGAAAATGACGTTCCAAGCGTGATGACGAGATCGGAGGTTGCGACAAACCAGCTTGCGATCGGTGTTCCCGACCGACCCAAAACACCGGCAGCGTTGGGGTGGGTATCTGCGATCAGACCCTTAGCCTTGAAGGTGGTGAGCACCGGTGCGCCCAGCTTTTCGGCAAATGCGATCACGTCATCGCGTGCCTCCACCGAGCCATGGCCGAGGATGATGATCGGGCGTTTGGCACCGGCAATCATTTCGCCGGCTTCGGCCACGTCCGCTTCCGAGGGCTTGACGCCGGTCTCGCCCATGCGCCCCTTCGGGCTGCGTGGTTTCGCCTTGCTTGGCTGGGTCTGGATGTCGTCGGGGAAGATCAGGTGGGCGACGTCGCGCTCGACAATGGCATTCTTGCAGGCAAGGGACATCAGTTCGGTGTGTTTTGAAGTGGAAAGCACAGTCTGGGAAAAACGGGAAACGGCGTCGAAGGCGGATTTGAGGTCGATGTCCTGGAATGCGCCGGGACCGAAGACCTGGGTCTGGACCTGGCCGGTCAGCGCCAGCACCGGCGCGCGATCTACCTTTGCATCCCACATGCCAGTCATAAGATTGGTCGCATCCGGGCCGGCGATTGTTATGCAGGCAGCCGGCTGACCGGTCAGTTTGCCGTAGGCCGACGCCGCGAATGCCGCCGCACCCTCATGACGGATGCCGTAATAGCTCAATTTGCCGTCCTGGGCGGCAATGCGGATCGAGTCGGCAAGGCCGAGATTTGAATGGCCGACCATGCCGAAGACGCTTTTGATGCCCCAATTGATCATGGTTTCGGTCATGGCATCAGTTACCGTGCGCTCACGCTCCGTTTCAGGTTCCAGTCCGACAAAGACTTCGTCATCACGAACATCGACTTCGTAGAGCGTCTGGCCGGAATCCTTGTGTCCGCCGGGCGGCATTCCGGTCAGGGGGTCGAAATCCCATCCGTGCCAGGGGCAGCGAATCCAGCACTTGTCGTCGACGCCGCGCTCGATGGAGCCTTCGCCGAGCGGGCCGCCCTGATGCGGACAGTGGTTATCCATTGCCGCCCAATGGCCGTCGAAATGCGACAGGCAGATCGAGACATTGCGCGCCGTTACGGTTTTTACACGGCCTTCTGGCAGATCTTTGATATGTCCCACGCGGATCCATTCCAGGCTTTCCTTGCTCATTCTTTCGCTCCCTTGGTGTTCCGGTGGTGGTTCAGGCGGCGCCGCCATGGGCAACGCCCAACAGCGATGCCATATCCTTCTTCCAGGTGGTCAGGTCGTCGATGTTGAATTTTGACAGATGATCGTGGCCGCATGCCCGCGCCATCACTTGCATCAGTTCGACAGAGGCTTCAACAAAATTGGTCAGCCGGTCGGCGGATTTCTCGACAACGATGCGGCTGGCGAGATGGGGTTTTTGCGTAGCGATGCCCACCGGGCAGTTGTTTGTGTGGCAGGCCCGCATGGCGATGCAGCCGATCGCCTGCATGGCGGCGTTGGAAACTGCGACGGCGTCTGCCCCAAGCGCCAGTGCCTTGATGAAGTCGGCGGGTTTTCTGAGGCCTCCGGTGATAACCAGCGTGATATCCGAACGGCCGCTTGTATCCAGATGACGTCTGGCGCGCGCCAGCGCCGGGATCGTGGGCGCCGAGATATTGTCGCGGAAGATGATCGGTGCCGCGCCGGTGCCGCCGCCGCGCCCGTCGAGGATGATATAGTCGACACCAACGGCGAGGGCGGCGTCGATATCCTTTTCGATATGCTGGGCCGAAAGCTTGCAGCCGATCGGAATGCCGCCGGTGCGACTGCGCACCTCGTCGGCAAACTCATTGATCTGGCTCACCTCGGCCCAGTCCGGAAAGCGGGGAGGGGAAATGGCCGATTCGCCTTCCTTCAAGCCGCGTACTGCGGCGATCTTGCTCTTGACCTTGGGGCCCGGAAGATGGCCGCCGGTGCCGGTCTTTGCACCCTGTCCTCCCTTGAAATGAAAGGCCTGGACAACATCGAACTTTTCCCATTCGAAGCCGAACCGCCCGGAGGCAAGCTCGTAGAAGTAGTGCGTGTTTTCGGCCTGCTCTTCCGGCAACATGCCGCCTTCGCCAGAACAGATGCCTGTGCCAGCCTGCTCGGCACCGCGCGCCAGCGCTACCTTTGCCGGCTCGGAAAGGGCTCCGAAACTCATGTCCGAGACAAAAAGCGGGATGTCCAACTTCAACGGTTTTTGAGCGTTTGGACCGATCACAATGTCAGTTCCGACCGGATCCTCGTCGAGCAACGGCATATGGTCGAGCTGTGCCGTCAGCAGTTGTATGTCGTCCCAATCCGGCAGTTGCGTGCGCGGAACGCCCATCGCCTCGACCTGTCCGTGATGGCCGGTTCTTTTCAATCCCGAGCGTGCATAGCTCTGGATCAGTCCGTTGAGCGGTTCTTCGTCCGTGCCGTGACCCGTATCGGCATAGATACCGAGATAGGCCTTGCGGGCAAATGGCTGGGGATTTTCCCTGCCCCAGGCGGCGATCTCGTCTTCGTCGACCAATATCTGGCCGTCTTCGAGCCAGTTGGCGAATTTTGGCAGTGCCTCTTCGTTGTTGTAGGCCGAAACGCCTGAATCGAGGCTGTAGTCCCAATTGTGGACGCCGCAGATGAGATTGCGGCCGCGCACGAAGCCATCGGCCATTAGTGCGCCGCGATGGAGGCACCGTCCGTAGAACACCGCGACCTCGTCGTCGAAGCGGACAACAACCAGATCGACTTCAGCGACCAGCGCGTGTTTCGGCTGGCGGTCTTCCAGTTCGTTATAGGCCATGATTGCCAGTTTGTTCATATCGGTTCCCCGGATTGGTTGAACGGTTCAGGTTTCTTGACGTTGTGTCTTCAGCGGCTTGGCGGAGGCCTCCACCGGCTTCATTTCGGCGCACTCGCCCATCTTGGCGACTTTTGCTGCGTACCAGCGGGCACCGGGCGCAGCGCTCAAGCCGTGCAGCAATGCGCTTATCCACACGGCGTTGACGGCGAGCAGAAGCACCGGTTCGGCAAGCGCATGGTCTATCTTCGAGACCACCAGAAGTGCGAAGAGAGCGGTCGCCAGACCGCGCGGGCCAAACCAGCCGAAGAAAATGCGGGTGACCGGAGAGGCATCCGTGCCGATAAGCGAGATCCAGATGGCCAGCGGCCGGGTTACAAAAAGGCTGAGAATAATGATCGCCAGCATGGGCATGTCGAGGTGCCGCACGGCTTCGGGCACAAGCGTCAGCCCAAGCAGAAAGAAGGCACCCCAGGTTAGCAATTGTCCTTCACTTTCAGTGAATTCGTAGATGAACTTGCAGCGGCCCTTGACGACGTTTCCAAAACTCAATCCGGCGACGAAGGCCGCGATGAAGCCGTTTCCGTCAATCAGGGTCGCCGCCAGATAGGAGCCGCCGGCAAGGGCGATTGCGCTGATGCCTTCGAATGTATCGGAAGTCGTCATGTGCCTTTTCGCCCACAACAATACAGTGCCTCCGACAAGGCCGGCGATGGCGCCGGCAAGCGGGCCGAGCAAAAGCTGCTTTGCACTGAAGACAATCCAGTCAGTGTTGGATCGGTCCATTGCTTCGGCAGCAAGGCTGGTGAACAAAAGCACCGCCGGAAGCGCCAGTCCGTCATTCAATCCGCTTTCAACCGTCAGAGCGCGTCTCGGCCGCTCCGGCACATTGGGGTTGGAAATGACGGCCTGGCCGAGCGCCGCATCGGTAGGCGCCAAAATGGCGGCGACCAGTGCGACCGCAAAGATCGGCCAGCCGGGAAGAAACGGAAAGGCGAGGATCTTACCAAAGAAAAGTGACACCGGCAGCCCGACCAGCAGCATGCGCACCGGCCAGACATGGCGCTTGCGCATTTTGCCAGATCGATCTGTGCCGCATCGAGGAACAACAAAACGATCAGCGCTATCTCCGCCACGAGATGCAATGTGCCTTCCGCACCCTCAGGCGACATGTAGCCGGTTTCGGCAAGCAGAACGCCAAATCCGATAAACAGCATTGGTGCCGTCAACACCGTTGTCGAAAGGCGGTTGGCCACCATGGAAAACGCCACGGTGAACATGGCAAGAAGCAGTAAGCCCATCATATCCCAATCACGTTTATCTCATTGTGGCGCTGCAGTGCTGCCCCTGCATCTAGAGAGGTGTTCCCTATTGGCGACTTCTTGTCAGATGCGGAGGGGCTGAATAGGGTTACAGGGCATTGCCGGTTTTTCGAAATTGGCGCGATCCCGCGCCCAACAGGATGTGCGTGTGGAAGCAGACAGCAATTTACCGACCGCGGAGCTGGATGACGATGACGCAATAACCGGTCTGAAGGCGCGCAACGCAATCCTGACCGAGCGATTTGTGCGCCAGCATATGGGCTGGATGCTGGCGGTTGCGACAAGGATCGTCCGTGATGCGCATCACGCCGAAGACGCGGTCCAGAACGCCTTTGCAAAGGTGTTCGGCAACATCGACAGTTTCAATCGTCAATCGGCGCTGAAGACCTGGATGCACCGCATTGTAGTCAATGAAAGCCTGATGCTGTTGCGCAAGACCAACAGGGCCGAAACCGTTCCGATCGATGATCTGCTGCCGATGTTCGACACAAACGGCTGTCGTATCGAAGACCGTTGGGCGACGGTGGAAACGCCAGAGTTACTGGCCGTCAGGTCGGATATTCGTGCCCGGGTCAATGAAAAAATTGGCTAATTGCCGGACAATTATCGTATCGTTCTCGTGCTTCGCGACATCGAAGAGATGACGACACAGGAAGTGGCAGAGTTGCTTGATATCAGCGAGGCGAATGTCAAAGTGCGACTGCATCGCGCCCGGGCCGCCCTGAAGCGGCTGCTGGAACCTTTGATCAGGGGGCAGGCGGTATGACCGACACCCAGCCAAGACTTGTGCGCCGGATACACGGCATGATGTTCAAGCTTCCGCTGATGATCACGTGCGAGGCGTTCGAGGATTTCATCCTTGCCTATCTAGTCACCTGGAACTGTAATTCGTATCATTGATTGAATTGGAATTCAGGAGATGATGCGATGGTTGGACGTGTGGCGGATGCGGTGGTGCTTAGCGAAGATGAGCGCCGTTTTCTTGAAGGTCAGGTCCGGCGGCACA
>JAAEOH010000313.1 GCA_024244645.1 Hyphomicrobiales bacterium | reverse complement strand
TTGGAGTTCCCCCGGTTTGATGGACACTTTTCAGTTTATGAAGGAGAGTGTTTTTCATGCCGAGAACGAGAAACCCGTACCCTACGGAATTCAGGGATCAGATTATTGCGTTGGCGAAGTCCGGGCGCAGTATCGAGAGTTTGGCGCGGGAGTTCGAACCCTGCGTCGCCACGATTCATGGTTGGGTCAAACAAGCCGGACTTGATGATGGAGATCGCAGCGATGGACTGACCAGTTCAGAGCGCGATGAATTGCGTCGTCTTCGCCGGGAAAACAAACAATTGCGCCAGGAGCGCGATATTCTCTCAAAGGCCGCAGCCTGGTTTGCACAGAACGACGTGACATCGTCGAGGTCTTCGAATTCATGACCGCAAACCAGGCCTTTCATCCAATAAAGCTCATGGCGCGAACTCTTGGTGTGTCGCGCAGTGGTTTCTATGCCCATGTTGGTCGTGAATCCTGCGCCCGTGATCTTTCTGATGCTGAACTGATGAAGCGGATTGAAGCCATCCACACCGCTTCCAGAGAAACATACGGGGCACCGCGCATTCGCGCTGAACTGGCTGATGAAGGCATATCAGTGGGTCGAAAGCGCGTGGAACGATTGATGAAAGTCCAAGGGTTGAAGGGCATTAGTCGCCGAATATTCGTGACGACGACTGTGCGTGATAAACGAGTACGTCCTGCCAATGATCTTGTTGATCGCAACTTCTACGCCGATGAACCAAACATGCTGTGGGTGGCGGACATAACCTATGTGCCGTCGTGGGCCGGCTTTCTGTATCTGGCTGTCGTCCTCGATGCCTTCAGCCGCAAGATCGTCGGCTGGGCCATGGGCAACGACCTCAAGGCTCAGCTTGTGATCGATGCCATCAACATGGCAATCACGCAACGAAAGCCGAGTAATGTGATCCATCATTCCGATCAAGGTTCGCAGTACACCTCCGTGGGTTTCGGTCTGCGGTGCAAAGAGGCAAATGTACGCCCATCCATGGGGTCGGTCGGAGATTGTTTTGACAACGCCATGTGCGAGAGCTTCTTTGCTACACTGGAATACGAGCTGCTCGATCGGCGCAAGTTCCAGACCAAGGCGGAGGCGCGCATGGCAATCTTCGAATTCATCGAGGGATGGTACAATCCCGCCCGGCGCCATTCGGCGCTCGGATACAAGTCACCCATAACT
>JAAEOH010000312.1 GCA_024244645.1 Hyphomicrobiales bacterium | reverse complement strand
GGATGCGAATAGCACAAAAAAGAACAATCGAAGAAGCATGGCGATATGTCGGCGAACTCGTCGGATCAATCAAACCAACCGAGTGCGCAAACTACCTCAAAAATGCCGGATATGCTTCCGTCTAAAGGTGACAGACTCTAAGCTTCATCACTTCTTTAGATTCATTAAATACTAGCATGCCATTGCGCGCTCCGAAATGTTTCACCAACAATTCCGCGTTCAATGAACGCCCATTGGATAATTCCAAAACAAATGGGGCAACATAATCTATACCTAGATCCAATGACGCCTTATGCCAATGCTCTATTTGCCTGGATCTAATTTGTTTTCTTTTACTTCATGGGAATGTGACCGACTTTCCCAACATGACCATGCGGGTTTTTCCACGACTCTGATTTGGATGAGTTTCGGTCCACGATCTTGCTCGTCGTGAAATGGGTCTTCCAATTCCTGATTCAATTCTTGATAAGCTTCTTTGTCTTCTTTTGTAATGCCACGTTTTTGGCCCTTCGTCGCCATATCAACCAGCGCTCCGTCTGTAACCGTCTGAAATTACGGTTCTTCCCGATCCGGCTTGCTGCCCGGCGGAAGCCATGCACGCTTGACCTTGTCATGCATTGTCGAGCCGTCGGAGAGCGTATCTTCCAACTCCTTCTCGATCTCGCTGGCGAGTTTCATGTAGGGCTCGTTTTCAAAGGGCGGAATTTCTGGATCGTAGAGCCGGGCAAGCCGCCGGATAGCGCTGCGGTCATGATCGACAAATACGGTGACCAGTTTTTCGGCTTCGTGCGGGTGCACTCCAAAGGATTCCAGCGCGTATCGCGACGCACGCACTGCACTGTCAAAGGTTTCGCGGACGATATCATCGGCTCCGGCACGGTAGAGCTCGTAAACATAATGCCTGTTGCGGGCACGGGCCACGATATGAAGATCCGGCCGTTCGCGACGCGCGTGTTTGACGATTTCGACAGCGCGATCCATGTCGTCGATGGCAACGACCAGCAGGTTCGCTTCGCCAAGCCCGGCCGATTGCAGCAAGTCCGGGCGCGCGGCATCGCCATAGAACGTTCTTATGCCGAAGCGGTTGAATCCATCGACGGTGTCGGCGCTGACGTCCAGAACGACGGTCTTGTAGCCATTGCCCTTCAGAACCCTGTTGACCACCTGTCCGAACCTGCCCATGCCGGCGATGATTGCAGAGCCCTTTTCGGTGATTTCATCGGCGCCCCTGCCCTGATCCTCATTCATGCGCGGCAGCACGACGCGGTCGAACAGGATGAACAGGGCCGGGGTCAAGAGCATCGACAGCGCAACAACCAGCAAAAGAAGATCGGCAATCGCAACCGGGATGACCGCGTTTTGTACGGTGAACGATAAAAGCACAAATCCGAATTCGCCGGCCTGCGCCAGCGCCAGCGTAAAGAGCCACCGGTCGGAGCCGCGCAGTTTGAAAGCATAGGAAAGCGCCAGTAGCACCGCGGCCTTCAGCACCATGAGCCCTATCGTCAGGCCGAAGACGGTGCCGACATTTTCATAAAGCAGCGAAAAATTGATGCCGGTGCCGACCGTTATGAAAAACAGGCCAAGCAGCAGCCCCTTGAACGGCTCGATGTCGCTCTCGAGCTCATGACGAAACTCGCTGTTGGCGAGCACCACGCCCGCAAGGAACGTGCCGAGCGCCGGGGACAATCCGACCAGCGTCATCAAAAAGGCAATGGCGACGACCAGAAGCAGCGCGGCCGCGGTGAAAATCTCCCGCAATTTGGCCGCCGCGATAAAGCGGAAGAGCGGGCGCGACAGATAATGTCCGCCGGCGACAACCGCGGCGATCGCACCGATATTGACAATGGCAACCTGCCAGCCGGTCAGCCCCTCGACAAGGCTGAGCTCGGGACCGTGTTCGCCGCCACCATGGCCTTCAGCCGCGTGCTGGACGAGTTCCGGCAGGGCCAGAAGCGGAATCAGCGCCAGCATCGGAATGACCGCAATGTCCTGGAACAACAGTACCGAAAAACTCGACTGTCCGCCGTCGCTCTTCATCAGACCCTTTTCATTCAGCGTCTGCAGGACTATGGCAGTCGAGGACAGCGAAAAGACCAGTCCGATGGCAAGCGATACGCTCAGGGGCTGGCCGAGCATCATGCTCCCGGTCATGACCAGCAATGTGGTTACACCCACCTGCAGCCCGCCAAGACCCAGCAGCCGGTGGCGCATCGTCCATAATGTGCTCGGTTCAAGCTCCAGACCGACCAGAAAAAGCATCATGACGACGCCGAATTCAGCAATGTGCTGGATTCCTTGTGTTTCGGATCCGACCAGGCCGAGCGCCGGACCGATGATGATGCCGGCAATCAGATATCCGAGGACCGAGCCCAGCCCAAGGCGCTTGGCCACGGGAACCGCCACGACCGCCGCACACAGGTAGACGAATGCCTGGAACAGCAAGCCGGTCATGGTTGCGTCTCTTCATGGATCGGCAGCGTCCTTGCCGATATCTGCCGCATATTGGCGGCGGCTTCCAAATCCAGCCGGCAGTCGCGCAGCGCCCTCAAATAGCGGGTGTAACCCTGGATGTGTTCATCCATGCGTTCTCCGCCTGCCGCCTTCAATGCAGCGAAGAGCGTATAGGGCGCAATGAAATGCATGCCGCACAGATTGGCTGTCTGCTCGAGCGGGGCAAGCAGATCGCGCAGTGCAAAATTGTTGCGTCCGCCGGTCTGGTAAAACTCCTCGGGGCCGCCTGTAGTGATTACTGGCGCAAACAGCTTGCCGGCGATCTTGTCTCCGCCCTCGCCATAGGCAAAACCGTATTCAAGCACCAGATCCTGCCATTCCTTCAATAGAGCGGGCGTTGAATACCAGAAAAGCGGAAACTGGAAGACGATCGCATCGTGTTCCAGCAAACGTTCCTGCTCCGTTTCGATGTCGATCTTGAATCGCGGATACTCGGCATAGAGATCCACGAGCGTCACGCCGCGGGTTTTGCTCGCGGCTTCCGCCAACTCGACATTGACCTTGGAGTAGCGCTGTCCCGGATGGGCAAAAAGCACAAGTATTTTCAGGCTTTGCTGCACCACGATCCCTCCCCTTTTTGTTCTGCCGACTTTCCGGACAGTCACGACACCTGTCAAGATTAGGAAAAGTAATTCGCCTTTCAAGTTTGTGCCGGAATGGCCAATAGCCCTTGTCGGCTGCAATGCGCGCGCGCATGATGGATCGCCAACGGGGAGTCGCGATCCATGTACCAGTTGTCGACCGGGTTACTTCAACACAGATCTGTGGCCCTAGCATTATGCTGCCTCGTGCTCATACAGCTGTCGCCGCCGGACGCTTCAGCGCTCGACCCGCAGGTGACCTCCATCGGTGCACGCACCACGCTCTACATTTTCGGACCGGAACTGCCCTTCATGTTCGACATCGAGGGCGAGCGCCTTGATTTCGCCTGGACCGATATCAAGACCTATGGCGGCACCGGGCTTGGTACGGTCGAAAACGGTGCCGGCGAAGTTGTCGGTCTAAACGGCGAGTTCTGGATCGCCGATCCAACCGATCCGGTGCCGCGCAAACTGACCGGGGAAATCACGCCATCGGGCATCGTTGCATCCTTCTTTCCATCGGAAAAATCCACAGTTTCGACAACCGTCAATCTGGAAGCTCTTCAGACGCTGCTGGATGAGTAATCTGTCGACACGGAAGCCTATGCCTATCTCTTCCGCGCCACCGGCACGCTGAATTTCGTCGAGTATCAGCTTTCCGGTCCAGCGCCCAATGGCGAGGTACTGGCAAAGATCACGGCCGGCGAAAGCCAGCTGGCCGCAACAATCGGGACTGAGAAACACACTGCCGGCGATATGCCGGTGACTCTGCTGGGCATCCGGGCGCCGTCCTATCTCAACACGGTGCTCGAAGTGCCCTACCACATTCACTTTCTTGCGGATGACAAAAGCGCCCTCGGGCATGTCACGGATCTGCAGGCGGATGATCTGCTTGTTGAATGGAGTAGGGTCAACGCCATCAATCTTCACATGTGGGATACCAGATAGGCCGGCATATCCGGATCGGGTGGTTGCCTAAGTATCAAAGAATCGGACAAATAGTGCCACAGCCGTGGGGCGGCGAACCGGATCCTGAGTGAGGGAAGACTTGATGTATGTACGACTGCCCAAACTGGCGCTCGCAGCGCTCTCGGTATTCCTGCTCCATGCAGGCATTACAGACACCGCCCGCGCAGCACCGAACATCCTGCTGATCATTGCCGACGACATGGGGTTCGACGCCAGCCCCTGCTACGACATAGGCGCAAAAAAACCGTCCATGCCCAATCTCGAGCGCCGATGGGCCGATTGTCCGCCACCCTTGAAAGGACTATCGTTTTGATACTCAGAGATGAATGGGCCGGGCGATTTTGCCCCCTGACTGCGTTGGCTCGCGCTTGTGGTGGGATAACACCACGGCACGCAACCCGCCTTGTCAGAGACCAAAATCGCCTCGGTCAAATGATTCAATCTAAACAAGACACGCTCTAGCCGGAATCATTCGCAGCTTTTTGCGTCCATCAACGCCTGCCGGCGCGGCTCCTTGTCGAGCTTGGCTATTTGCTCTACGGCCCGGTAATAACGCTCGTAATCGCCTTCGCAGATGTCAAGCAGCCGAGAAAAGGCCGGCACCAAGTCGTTGTAGACAGCGACTGTTGCCAGTTTGGCGTTGTTGATGGGTTCGTCGAACCAGGGATCGTAGCCGTCGTAGCCGTTCCACCGGACCTTCTTGAGCCGTCGGTAACGGGCGCGCAGTTTTTCTATCTCGGCTTCCTTGGCGGCCAGCTTTTCAGCATTGCTTTTATTGCTGGTGTAGATGCGTTGCAGGTTTTGGCGGGTCTCGGTGATCAGCGCGAGAAAGTCTTCATTGCGCCTTTGGGCGACCTCGTAGCGCTGCAACGCTGACGGATTGGACTGATCCAGCAGCCACAGGGCCGTGCCGCTTTCCTCAATAGAAACGGCGAAGGCTTCATTGAAATCGGAATCGTCGGGCACATAAACGCGCTGATGGGAAAGTTCGTGAAAAACAACCCCGGCGAGATAGGTCTCGCCATAGAGAAACATGGTGTTCAACAGCGGATCGTCGAACCAACCGAGTGTCGAATAGGCGGGCACGCCACCCACATAGACATCGAAACCTTCTTTGCTGACGCCCTGCGCAAATCTTTCTGCCGCCTGTTTGGAAAAATATCCGCGATAGGGCACGCATCCGACGACGGGAAAGCACCACACTTGGACCGCCAGTGACAGTTCGGGCGCGGCAAATACCGACCATGTAACGTATTCTCGGCGCGTGTCGACAAAACTGCGGTAGCTGTCATTGTCCGGCAGCGCGAGATTGTCGGTGGCGAACTGGCGAACATCGCGCGCCAGCCGCAGCTGCTCTCTGACATCCTGCCCGCCAGACGGATCATCGATGAGCTTGTTGATCGGCAATCGGGCGGAAACCAAGCTGAGATGTCCGTTGATGGATTGGGTATAGTATGAAAGGCTTTCGCACCCCGACAATGGCAACAGGAGGAGAGAAGCAACAACTAACAGGCAACGCCGCAGATTCATGCGCCGAACATAACATGACGCAATTTTCATGGAACAGCCCGTTTGTACGCAAAACACAGGCAAATTGCGGTCGATCATGAGCAGGCAAGGAATAAGACCGCCACCCGACACCCGTCAAAGGGAAAAGCCGGTCATAGCCATCTATCTGCCGTGTAATTGGACCCTGGATCCATGATCGCCTAGAATAATCCCGTCGGCACCAGTGGCTTGACGGGGAGAGATATTCGTTTGATTTCAAGGTTTTACAAAAAACGCAATCCGGTCGCCAGGCTTGCCGGCGAGCTCAAGGCCTATGCACAGGCTCTGACCCGAAATGCCGATGCCGCCGAAGACCTGGCGCAGGAAACACTGGCACGAATATATGAAACGCCGGATATTCCCGATGACAGCACAATGGCAAAACGCTACGCATTCAGGACATTGCGCAATCTCTACATCGACAATCTTCGAAAACAAAGAATTAGGCGGGAATATTCCAGCCAGCAGGAACGTCTATCAAGTGAAGACGGCGGTCAGAAATTCGACGCTGTGGAGCAATTGATCGTTAGGAATGCATTCGAACAGCTTTCTCCGGATCATCGCGAAATCCTGTTTCGCGTGGATGTGATGGGATTCAAATATGATGAGGCCGCAGAGACACTTAATGTGGCAAAGGGAACCGTAATGAGTAGGGTAAGCCGGGCGCGGACCGAAATGATAAAAGTTTTGAATCAATCGTCCGTGCGTCCGTTGAAACAGCGCGGGAATACCAAGAATTGAAAACGCTGTCAGATCAGGACCATGAATATCTCAACGCCCTCGCCGACGGCGAGCTGGACGAAGCGCAGACGCGCGTCTGGCAAGAGTGCGTTCGGCAGGAGCCTGAAGTCAAAGCCGCCTATGACGAAATTGTCGCGGTGAAGCAAAAGATCTCAAGCCTTGCGGTGGACCACGCGGTCGAACAGAACTGTCCCGCTCCGCATACCGACACGCGCAGATGGCTGGTCGCCGCGAGTGTCGCTGCGATCATCTTTGCCGGTGCCATGACCTTCTGGCTGCAAAGCGAGCCCGAAACCGCACCAAGAGGGATTGCCGCCTGGCATTCGCTGCTTTCGGATAAGGAATATGTGGTCAACGAATCTGACCAGCCGCTATTTGTGTCTTTCGGTCAGATCGCGGACGTTCCCATACCCGATCTAAAGGCGTGGCGCCTCTATCTGGTCGATCAGCGCGTAGTTGAATCCGATACCAACACCGGACAGGCGGTTTTCCACTACCGCGGCCTGCGCGGTTGCCGGCTGACCATCTGGTACGGCGCGCCTGGCAACCCGGTCGCGGTCGCTGAGCCTGACGGATCGGGTAATTTCCGTCGCTGGCTTGCCGGCCCGACCGATATAAGCATTGTCGCCGGCGGTATGGACTCGGAACGCTTCAGATCGATCGCAGACTATGTGGAAATGCTGACTAAACTGTCGGCAGATCCAAACGGGCAGACGCAAATCGCCAAGGCCGATGGCTATGAGAACGCTGCGCGCTGCACGCTTGGCTGAACGGCATCAGTTTGCGGGAAAATTCGGGCGGTCGATGCCGTAGTTTCTGGCAAGGTATTCGACCACGAGCGTATAATCCGGCTCCTCGATCACATCCATTTCCTGTTCATCGACCATCCATTCGAGCAGTTCGATCCAGTCTTTCCTGGTCAGGCCCTGCTGGGCGACGATCCGCTCCGAATGACAGGCGGTATAGTAGATAAAGGTTTCTTCAGCACCCCTTTCGGCGATGAGAACGCCGAATTCGCTTTCCTCGTGTTGTTGCGCTTCAACGGCGCCTTCCATCTCCGCTGTGTAGTTCAGCGGATTGTCACTTTGCGCGTTTAGAAAGGCGATGAGGTCAGTGCGCGCCGCGTCCTTTTTCAGACCCGCAAATGACATTTTTGTTTTCTTCAACTCAGCCTTCGGCCTTTTGAAAAAAGCGTCAAAACGCTCAGGCAACCAGATTCCACCATGGGATTTCATCGCTTTTGAATATTTTTTTGCATAGGCCTCGTTTACCGCAACGGGTGCGCCCACAATGCCCCACAAATTAGGGCCGATCTTTGCCGGACCACCCCGTTCTACGGTGTGGCAGGACGCGCATCGTTTGAAGTGTTTTTCTCCGGCGGCAATGTCTCCGGCATTCGCCGGCAGGGTGAAGAGTATCAACAGCACGGCAAACAGCAGATGCTGTCTGAAGACACGTGGCATTGTGTTCTCCATATTAAATTGAGCGCATATGGCGGGTTTGCCCACCATGTGCTCATGTCCATGAATTGATGCAGCGCTTCTAGTTTACCGTAAGCGCAATGCGCCGCATGGTGTTGTTGAGGTAGCCCTTGGGATTCCAGGCGATTGCAAAGGCTGCTGCTCGCCGGCATCGTCTGTCGCCCCGGCCCAGACCTCATAATATCCGGCTTGCGGGAATTCCACATTGGCTCGCCAGTTCTGCCAGGCGCCGTCATTGACGGGATCATCAAGCTCGGCCTGTTGCCATGTCACGCCGAAATCATGGGAAACATCGACCCTCTGGACTCTTCTGTCGCCCGACCAGGCATGGCCACGCACTTCGACTTGCCCACCCGTTCCGGTTCCGGTCTTCGGTGACGTTATCAGCGATTTGACCAGCATGCGTTCAATGATGACAAAGTCTTTCTTGTCCACTTTTTCGCCCGGTGATACCGGACGGTTGGGCACCCGGTAGGCTGTGCCGGTCATTTTCGGACCGTCATGGATGACATCGCGAAGATAAATCCGCTGGAGCCATTTGTGCGACAGGGAACCGGGCCAACCCGGCACCACCAGGCGCAGCGGCGCGCCATTGTTCGGATGGATCGGTTCGCCATTTTGCGCCCAGGCGATCAGTATGTTGTCGGTCATGGCCTTTTCAATGGGCATACCGCGCGAGATCGGAAGCTTGTCCGGCTTTCCGGACATGTGAGAGTCAGCACCGACATGTGCGGTATAGACTACATTGTCTTTCACACCTGCGGCATTGAGCACGTCTTTGAGCTTCACGCCGGTCCATTCGGAACAGGCGACGGCGCCGAGCGTCCACTGATTTCCCTTGGCCGGCGGGTCGAAGGCCGCGCGCCCTTTGCCGCCGCATTCAACCGTCAGTGCCAAGGTGTGGTTTTCGAAGTTATTCTGCAATTCGGCGATTGTCATGGTCATCGGATTGTTGACCAGGCCATCGACCGTCAGCGTCCAGCTTTGCGCGTCAGTCCCTTCGAACGGGACGCCGTTGTTGCGGATAAAATGACGTGCAGTCGGGGTAATCGGGTCATCGAGAAGTTGCGGCGTTTCCGCATTGATCAGCCGGTCATTAAGAAGCGTCAGACCGTCCTTGCCGGTGAGTGCATGCTGGTCGGCAAGCGCCGCCGGGATAAATCCCGTGGGCATGTTGCGGTGAAACGGTATGGCCGTGCCGATCATTGAGCCCATGGTCGCCAGTCCGGCTCCCTTCAGAAAGCCGCGTCGGTCTGAATTTGCCTTCCTGCCGAAAAATTTCCGATCCGCCTTTTCCGGATCCTGTTCAAAAAAACTCGTACAGCCCGTTCGAGTGATCCCTCTCTTCAGTCATCAGTATCTCCTCCTTCTGCGTGAATGTCGCGTTGGGTAAAAGAGGTCCGTCGTGCCCAGATTATTCCGTCGTATCAGTGAAAAAATTCTGCAGAAACCGGCGATCGGCTTACGGGCCGGTGAAAAAACTTCCCGCCAGCACCTGCGCGCCAAGCACAAGATCGTCCTCGGCGGTGTCTTCGGCAAAGTCATGGCTGATGCCGTAGATGGACGGAACGAAGAGCATCGCCACGGGCATCAGCCGCGAGACATTGGCGGCATCGTGGAGGGCGCCGGAGGGCATGGTGCGCCATTTGCCGGGCGCCAGTTTTACCGCCGCCGCCTCCAGACCCGTTCTCAGCGTTTCGCTGGTCTTTGTCGGCGGTACGGCCATAAAGGAAGAGCGCTCCAGTTCGAGACCAAATTCACTGGTGGTCTTTTCAGCCGTTGCAATGATCACCTCGTGCATGCGGTCCAGCCGCTCGTCTTCGCCGTCGCGCCACTGGACGGTGAAATTCGCTTCCCCGGGGACGATGGAGGCGGCATTCGGATGAAGGGCAACATGGCCGATGGTCCACACAGTCGCGGGCGTTACCATCGCGTCGAACTGGCGGTTCAGCGCATCGGTGAAGGCGACGAGGCCCTGGAAGGCATCGCGGCGCATTGCCATCGGCGTTGTGCCGGCATGGTTCTGCTGGCCGCGAAAGCGCAGGTTCTCACTGCGGATGCCGACAATATTGTCGACCACGCCGATGGCTTCGCCGGCGCTGTCGAGAACGGGCCCCTGCTCGATATGCGCTTCGACAAATCCGGTGAACCGGTCGGCTGTAGGAAATTCATCCGCGCAAAGATCGGACATGCTGCGACGCACATCCCCAAATGTACGGCCCGTTGCGTCCGCCAGACGATCCGCCTCTGCCAGCGACAGGGCGCCCGACCAGATGCGGCTCCCCGTTAAAACGCCAAAGCGGCCTTCCTCGTCCTGAAATGACACCACGGCAACCGGCGGGCCGTCAGCTTCGGCGGAAGCCCGGGCTGCTTCCAATCCGGCGATCACCCCGTAGGCACCGTCGAGCCAGCCGCCTTCCGGCTGGGAATCCGAGTGGGAACCGACAAGCAGGCACGGCTGATCGCCTGCCGGCAGGCCGAACAGGTTACCGGCAGGATCGAACACCGGGTTCAGCCCTGCTTCGTTCATGCGGCCGGCCAGCCATTTGCGCGCCTCGATATCGGCTTGCGAAAAAGCCGGCCTGACAACACCATTGCCGCTTTTTCCGAATGAACGCAGCGTGTGCAGATCCGCCAGCAACCGGTCCGGATTGATGGAAATCGGAGGCATTCAGGCAATTCCCCTTGTCTTGATCACAAATCAGGCCTGAACACAGTGATTGAGCGCAGTAACCTTGTCGACAGAAATATTGCCGGAATCGCGCCGCCGGGGCCCGCCTTGATTGACAGTAAGTTCAATGGACCGCTACACTTTTTGCGGACAGAACGTTCACCCGGGGCGACGGGCATTCGCCGGCTTTTTGGCGGCCGGCAGCATTGCTGCAGGCAGGGATCCCGGCAACTGGTTTCGCAGGCTGAGGAGTTCTGCAATGCGTATGCGTCTTTTTGCTGTTTTATCTATATTATTCATGGGGTTATATGTAACAAGCGCCCATGCTCAGGAGGCGTCGGGCTCCGACGACCAGGCCGACTTCATTATAAAAGTTCCGGTCCGTTTCGATAATTTGCACAAGGACATAACCGGGTCATACGTTCATTGCGGAGCCTATTCGCCAGACAACAAATATGGCGAGCAGACGACGCCGGCGTCAGCCTCGTCGGGTGATCTGGGGACCGGTGACTTTGACGACGTCGTCGAACTGAAGTTGTCGGTGCGGGACTATTGGGACCCGGCGGATACGACCGAAATCGTCTGTGAAATGTCGTTTAACGTGAAGACGGATCGGGGATTGGAGCGTATCGATTCCAGCCTTTACGGGCCGACAACCGCATTCGGCCAGAACCGTGACGCGTGCAGAAACGAAGTCGAATGGCTGCGCGCGGCATGCACCGAAAAGGGCACAACGGCTCTGGGTATCATCCGGCACTCCCTGACCAACGCGGAGTAAATATGGGCCGGTTGGGTCGCGCGTCTTTTCTTGTTGCACTGCTTCTAGCACTACCGGTCGCCGGCCAGGCCCAGGACAGCCCCGCCGCAGCGTCCGGGGGTGCCTGCGCGGTTTTGGGCAGGCTGTCGGGTCTTTACCGCTCGGAAGATGGCAATATCGAAGCACGGTGGGCGTTCACGACATTGGGCGAGACCGTGCGGCCGGGCGACTCTTTCCTGACCGAACACACCAATATGCCGGCTGTCGGCAGCACCGGCCCCGGGCCGCATTATGTGCTTTACGGGGTGGTTGACGCGGATTGCGCGTCCGTCAGCGGCAAATGGCGGGCACTGTTTGCACCGAGCGACGAACAGAAGCTGATGACGGGTGATTTTTTCGCATCGCTTGCGCCAGGAACCATCACCATCACCGATGCCGATGACGATCCGGACCAGCCGCATGGTTGGGTCGGGATCAGTGTCGCGTTTGTCGACGAGCCGGACCCGCCGATGCAGATCGTCTATGCGCAGCCTCTGGAACTTCATGGTCTGTTCGGCAAAATGGTCACTGTTTCCATCGCCGATCAACTGGCGTTTGCGGGTGAAAATTCAGCAACGCAGACCGTTTTCCTTGCCGATGCGCTTGAGTTCCATGCCACATCGCAGTCGCCGGGCACGATCGACCTCGAGACGGCGCTGGAATTCCACGCTCCGTCCAGCGGACCCAAATCCATCGCGCTCACTGACAGGCTCGCATTTCCGGGCAAATCCCATCAAGGCCGGACGATCGACCTTGCCGGCGCACTGGAATTTCGCGGCAAACCTTTCGGGCGCCGCAGCATCGATCTGGCGGAACCACTGCAGTTCAAAGGCAAGCGGCACGGAACCCGGACGGCTGCGCTGAGCGACACGCTGACCTTCCATGGCGAATGGCCGGCGGTCCACACGGTGACGATTTCCGAGCCGCTGGAATTTCACCGCAAGCGGGATGAAACGCGCAGCGTTGCCCTGGCGGGGCTCTCGTTTCATGGCAAGACACCGGCAGCGATCCGCAGTGTCGGCCTTTCCGGGCCGCTGATGTTTCAGGGAAAAAGACGACCGGCAACGCGGACAGTCGCACTGCCGGTGCGGCTGGCCTTTCCGGGCGACACCGCCTCGGCCCGCGCGGCACTGACCGCAACAGCTCCCGATCCTGCCGGCGCCGGACCCTGTGGCGCCCTTCTCGGCGACAGCATCAGGCGGGCGGATTTCAACCAGGCCATTCCCCAGTCGGCGGATGACATTACGGCCGAGGCCATCGAAAAGCTGCGCGCCGCATACGCCCCCTATCAAAAAAGCACCGCCGATGCGCTCGACACGCAGGCCGACTGCATGGAACGGCGGCTTGAAAGCTTCCGGACCCTGACCGCCCTGTCGCCGCACAATTACTGGGCCAACAATCCGGCGTTCAACGGCGCAACGTTCTACACCGGCCAGATCGAGGCGGTGCGCAATGCCGCGCATTATCTGCGCCAGGTCGACTGGGAACTTCAGGGCATCGAGCAGGCGATGAAACACGCGGAAACATTCTACATTTTCGACAGCGTGGATGACCCGCAGGCGATGAAATTCGGCCTTGTGACCGACGGCAGGGACGCACCGGAGTTTCAGGACGCCAACAGCATGCGCATGCGCGATTTTGAGCTGTTGAAAAAACATGCCGAGACAGACGCCGCGGCGATGACAACCCAGCGCAACCGCTATTTCCGCCGGAAACTTGCACAGCGTTTCCGATATCTGGATGCGCTGATGGCACGGACCATCGCCGGGCTTGCCGACTGGACCGAAGTGGAAAACCACGTCACCCGCACCTTCATGCCGCGTGTCGCCTCGGCCATCACGACGCGGGTCAACGAACTGAAGGACATTCACGATGAGACCCAGCCGCCGACGGCGGTATTCGTGCTTCCGCAGGGCGAATTCGACCGGTATTTCAAGGAATTTTCAAAGCTGACGCAGACGACCGGGCCGAAGATCGGCAAAAATTCGTTCCGCGATTTCATGAACAACAAGGTCTGGTACGACGATTATGATCCGTGGCCGGACGCTTCTGCCCTTTCGCCCTGAATTCTTCCCGGTTTCCCCTCAGCGTGCGGCACGCGCCAGCGCCCGTTCCAGATCGTCAATCAGGTCGTCGGCGTCTTCGATGCCGATGGAAAGGCGCAGCAGCCTTTCATGCACCGGGAAGCCCTCGCCCGACACCGTCTTGCGGTGTTCGATGAGGCTCTCGACACCGCCGAGCGACGTTGCCGGGTAAAACACCTCGCAAAAGCGCGACACGTCGATGGCAGTCTGCTCGCTTCCCTTGATAATCATGGAGAGCATGCCGCCGAACTGCCCGTTTGTCTGGCGTTTGGCGATTTCGTGGCCGGGGTCGGAGGCAAGGTCTGGATAATAAACAGCCTCGACATGTTCGTGACCGACAAAATGCCTGGCCACGGCCATGGCGTTTCCGCAGGATCTTTCAACGCGCAGGAACAGCGTGCGCATGCCGCGGATCAAAAGCCATGCGTCGAAGGACTGCAGCACCGCGCCCTGCAGCTTGCGTATTGTTGAAATCTCCTCCCAGACCGGACCGGTTTCGCGCACCGACAGGACGCCGGCGGTGACGTCCGAATGACCGTTCAGATATTTTGTGGCCGAGTGGAACGAAATATCGGCGCCGAAATCCAATGCGCGGGTGATGCAGGGCGGCGTCGCCGTACAGTCGGCAATCAGCCGGGCGCCGGCCGCATGGGCAATGTCGGATGCGGCGGCAATATCAGTCACCTCCCAGTTGGGATTGTTCGGGGTTTCCACCCAGACCAGCTGCGTTTCGCCGGGCTTAACGGCGGCGGCAAGCTCCTGCAGATTGCCGGCTGTATAATCGCTGACCGCGATGCGGTTTTTCGCTTCGTAATTGCGGATCTGCTGCAGGACGCCGTGATACATCACCCGTGGCACGACCACATGGGCGCCTGTGGCTAGCCCGCTTCTCTCACAGCGCGACGCTTGACGGTTGAATGTGGACGTCGATTGGGCGTGCTGAGAGTTCAGGTGGACAAGAGCGAATTCATCGGTGGCCGCTATTGGCGGCGGTTTGAGTTTCAGCGATTTATCCTGTG
>JAAEOH010000311.1 GCA_024244645.1 Hyphomicrobiales bacterium | reverse complement strand
GGATGCGAATAGCACAAAAAAGAACAATCGAAGAAGCATGGCGATATGTCGGCGAACTCGTCGGATCAATCAAACCAACCGAGTGCGCAAACTACCTCAAAAATGCCGGATATGCTTCCGTCTAAAGGTGACAGACTCTAGCAGCTGAAAGCCGCCCTGAACCATATGGTTCTGTTCAAGATCGAATTTCAGCACGATCTGGTCGGTAAGGAAAAATGCCAGCCACAGGCATAGCGAAACGATGAAGGCCGTATTCACGCGCCGCAGCCAACGCTCGCGCGGCTTCAGTGGCGTGCCGGCCGCGGCTAAGAAAAACAGTGTCGAGGCGGATGACCACAATATTATGCCTGCATAATGCAGCGGCGGCAGCCAGCCGGGCGGGTCATAGGGAGCGAGCGTGGTCAGCATGAATGGATAGTTAGTGACCTTGAACCAACTCGCATCGACGATACCCCGTGACCTTCAGTGCGCCGATGAAGTCTGTGAGGAATGTCGTCAGCCACCACAAAGCCCAGAATATCACCAGCAACCGTTTGAAATTCGAAATGGAGATTGTCACGGTCGACCTTCCTTCCGGCGCGTCGGGCACTTCAGCCAGCCATATCCGCGAGCATATAATCATACAATTCTGGTCTGCGCACTTGCCGACCCGACGCGTTTCACGCTGATAGATTCGGTGTAACCGAACGTGACATATAGCCCGAACGCTTTGCTTTCTGGCTGTTTGCGCAGCATTCATGATCACGCAGATTATTTTTTTCAATCGTTGCAGGAATAAGTTTCGCATCCCTCCGTTTTCTCTGCATTGGCCGCACAGCGGCAGCTTGTAAAAAGGAATTCGAAGCGATGCAGATCCTGGACAGAAAAGTCGTAAACCGTGCCAAGCGCGCATTCTCGACCCGCCGCATACCGGCTGATGACATCAAGACACTCGTCACACCGATGCGCGCACCTGAGGTGGGTGATCTGGTTCTGGCGCGGGTTGCCGAACTTGGCTCGCACAAAAAAATTGAGTTGCCCAGCGGCCGGCGCGCGACGATGAACCCTGGCGACGAAATAATCGTTGCCTATGGCGACCGGTATGCACCCGACCAGTACGAGGCCTATGTGCCGGACGATCTCGGTCCCTGCCATCTCGTTGCGGCAGGCGGTGTTGCAGCTCGCGCCGAGAGTTGGCATGAGCGCATGAGCGGCCCGACCAGGATTGAACCCATCGGCCTGCTGGGCTGTGCCAGACACGAGCCGCTCAATCTCACAGACTATGCGGTGGAAAGGGCATCAGGCCCAATGCCGGATGCTGTGTTCGCGGTTTTCGGCACCTCCATGAATGCCGGCAAGACGATCACCGCCGCAACACTCATCAAGGGCTTCGCCAATGCCGGCCACCGTGTCGGTGCCGCCAAGATCGTGGGGACGGCGGCCGGCGGCGATCTCTGGCTGATGCGCGATTGTGGTGCCAGCGAAGTCCAGGACTTCACCGACGCGGGCTTCCCGAGCACCTTCAACATCGATCCTGTCATATTGTGCAAGTCAGCTGAAAACCTTGTGCGCACAATCGGCAAACGCGGCTGCGATGTCGCAGTGATTGAAATCGCCGATGGACTCTATCGGACCGAGACCGCAGCCCTTGCCGCAACCGAGGAACTGCGCTCAATACTGACCGGGGCATTTTTCGCCGCCGGCGATGCCATGGGCGCGGTCTCCGGCGCGGCGGCCCTGGCCCGTGCAGGACACAGGGTGCTCGGCATCATGGGAGCGCTGACCCGCTCGCCGCTTGCCGTGCGCGAGGCCCGCGAGGCGTCCGGATATCCGATTCTGGATCTCAATGGTCTGAGCGATCCCGGTTTTGTCGCCGAGTGGGCTGGTCTTGCCGGTCTCGGATATGCCGCGGCTTCGGGACAGTAACGATGCCCCTGCCAGTTCTTTGGACCTGGAGGCGGCTCCTGCAGTTGGCAGGTCTCGCCTCCATCGGAGTTGTTCAGGTGGCAGCCGCCCTGGTGGTGGCTGTCGCCGGCAGCCGGCTTCTGACAACCGAAGGCGATCAATCCTTTCACAGCTGGCTGGTGCCCGGCATCGTTGTCGCGACATTGTTGCTGGTATCAGCCAGGGTATTACAGCGCCGGTTTGCCGAGGCTCTTGCGCTTGGCTACATCGCCGAATTGCGTGTTGCCTTCATGAGCCACATAGTGCGCATGCCGGCCGGTTCTAAGCACATACGCACCGGTCTCGTCATGACCCGTGTGCTCAACGACATGTCGGCGATCAAACTGTGGCTGGCAAACGGCTTGGTGGCGGTTGTCGTGGCCGCGGCGGTATTGCTTTCAATCACCACGATGCTGGTCTGGTACATGCCCGGCATGGCGCTGACGCTTGCCGTTGCCATTTTCGTCTGGTGCATCCCGGTGGCAATCTGCCTGCGGCCGCTGGACCGGCGCATCCGTGACAGCAGGAGGAAACGCGGCCGGATAGCGGCGCATGCCGGCACAATCCTTGCCACCCGTTTGACCCTTCTGGGATTTGGCCGGCACGGACCGGCGATGCGTGGATTGTCGCACCTGTCGCGGAAACTGAATGCCGCGCTTGTCGGCCGGGCGTCCTTGTCCGGTTTGCTGCGCAGCAGTGGCGACCTGGTTTTCCCGGCGGTGGCTTTGATGGTCTCCGTCGGCAGTGCAACCTGGGCCGGTCACACACTTGATGCAGTGTCGCTGGGCGTCCTGGTCATGATGACCGGGTTGATATCAACCCATCTGAGTGCGGTCGCGCTCGGCCTTGAATACCGGCATGCGCATCGTATCGCTCTGGCACGGCTGGAGACGATCATGAAACAGGTCACGATTGATCCGGACGCCGGCAAGCGCGTATCAAAAAGGAAGGGCGCGCGCGGACTTTGCATTGACCGGCTTCCAATCGGTCCCGTGGGCAGGCTTGTCTCCCTTGACGTCGAGCCTGGAGAGGCGGTCTCGCTTACCGGTCTCTGCGAGGACGCAGCCCTGGATATTGCGTTGAAGGTGGCGCGACTGAGAATTGCGGATGCGGGCAGGATCACCATCGACGGACATGATGCCGACGCGACACGCGCCCGCAGCTGGTGGCGTGAGGTGTCGGTGATTTCACCGCAGCTTTCACTCGTGCGGGCGAGCGTCAAGGATAATGCCGTGCTTGGTGCCAATTCACCGGCTGATGAAAAAGAATACAGACGTATCCTGGAGCGCTTCGGGCTGACATCCGAACTCGAGGCACTGGCCGTCGGCGAAGACGGGAGTCTGGAGCTGGTGCCGCCCTGTGCCGTCCGAGCCGCGCGCGCCGTTCTGCGCCACAGTGGACTGGTGCTGATCGCTGATCGGGAGTTGACCGCAGACGACAGATTGTTTGAAGCCCTGGTCGATGAACTGCGGGCGATCGATGCGACGATTGTTGTTGCTGGTAACATTTCAATGCGTTGGCACGACCGCTTTCGCATCGTCGATCTAGGCAGCCCGCTCGGCCGTTGGCCGGATTCCTGTGCATCATACCCTAATTGATGGATTTCAGCGCCGCGTCCTCGGCCTCCGTCGACATTGGCTCGCTTGCTCCGACAGCGTCGAGATATGCATCGAGCGCCTCCAGGGAGGACGCGGGCGCATAGCCGGAATTGCTCTGTCCGGCAACGACCGTGAAGCGGTATTCCCAGGTCTGTTCTGGACGGCAGGCGACCGCGACGATGGTAGACCGGTCGACGCGATCGACCTCGAACTCCCGGCAAAACGTGTCGCTGGCATCGCTGTAGCTTGCGATTACCTTGAAGCGTCCAACCGAACCGAGATCCTTTTCTTCGCCGGATGTAACCGTGTTGAGCGCTGTTATGATTGCCGGTTGAGTGACCAGATCCAATGCAAGGTCTTGCTGCTGATCCGTTGACGATATACCGGTGAAATAGCCGCCGAGGCCCCCGGCGACAAGGGCAATGGATGCAGCTAGCGGCAGTGCCCAACGCCGTTCGGTCGGGGGCGATTGGCGCTGCGGGAAAGCAGTGACATTGGCTCCTCCATCCTGCATTGCGGTGACCCTGGCCGTCAGATCGTCGGGCACAGGTTCATTGAGCAAGGGTTTCAGCGCGTTCTGTGAGGTGCCGCGGCTGTCGAGAAAAAGTGCCACGCGCTCGGCGAGCGCCTCGTCGGTCTCCATCGCCTGCTCGACGGACTTTTGTTCATCGGGCGCCAGTTCGCCGTCGGCAAAGGCCATCAGTGTCTCGTCGCTGAAGCGCTGACCGGTCATTTTACAAAACCCTCCTTGTCTTCAGAACGTTTGTCGCCGTCTTCTATTCCAAGTTCCCCCATAATTTTTTTCCGTGCCCGCGCAAGTCGGCTCATCACCGTGCCGATCGGCACGCCGAGAACTTGCGAAGCCTCACGGTAGGAGAGTGTTTCGACACAGGCCAGAACCAGCACTTCGCGCTGATCATCCGGCAGGTTAGCAATCGACTTGGCCGTCTCGTCGAGCATGAGCCGCGCCTCGGTCACCGCGGCGCCGTCTTGACCGATCAGATAGTGTGCATCGTCAATATTGGTTGCTGGTCCCTCCGTGCGGCTCTTGCGTACGCGGTCTATCCAGGCATTGCGTAATATGCGAAACAGCCAGGCATCCATGCGCGTGCCGGGCTGATAGCTTTGCCGGTTGGCCAGTGCCTTCTCGCAGGTCGTCTGTACCAGATCGTCGGCGATATCGCGCGATTTGCAAAGCGAAACCGCAAATCGCCGAAGATTTGGAAGCAGTGCAATCAACTGTTGGCCAAACTCGTCCGCCATACGCGATCGGGCCTTTCAAAAAAATCCCATAATCGGGGAATAATTCCGTGGTGAAGCCGTTCTTCTTACAATTGGTATAGATCCCTCGGCAACAAGAGAGCAAGCAAGCATGGCTTTACTCAAATCTTCACATCGATGGCGATATTCGCTGGCGACGCGATTCGGCATTGTTCTGTTTTGCGCACTTTTCATTTTGACGTCGACGCCGGTTGATCAGGGATCGCTTATTAACGCCGCCGCCTATGCCGACGATGGCGATAGTGACGGCGACAGCGACGGCGACGGTGACAGTGATGGCGGGGATGATGATGGGGATTCCGTTGGCAGCGGCACCGCCGGCAGCGACGCGCCGCAATCCTGGCGCGGACACTGCCGTCCGGATCGCCCGGCGGTCCGACCGCGCTCCGGATGAAATCCTGGCAACCGGATTGAGTGGCAGCGAAATCGAGACATTGGTTGCGCAGGGCTATGAGGTCCTCGACCGGCAACAGATCGAATTGTTCGATGGAACATTTGTACGGTTCAGGATTCGACCGGACATTTCGCTCGAGGCGGCGCGTGCTGAGGTGGCTGCGGCGGGCAGCAACACAACCGCCGACTTCAATCAGTTCTATCGTACAAGTGCTTCAGGGACATCGGCACGGTCCGGGGCAGCAAGCCACTGTGCCGGCCCGGGCTGTGCGGCAAGAAACCTGATTGGCTGGCCGGTTCTGCCGGCGCACAATGACCGCTGCGGATCGGGTATCCGAATAGGACTGATCGACACCGGCATCAATCCCGACCATGCCGCCTTCACGGGCGGGCGGCTGGAAGTGATCGAAAACTCGATTGCCGGCCAGCGCCAATCCGCCCGCCGGCACGGAACTGCCGTTGCATCGATCCTTATCGGTTCGGCTAAAAGCCGTGCGCCTGGGCTTTTGCCAAATGCGACTGTTCTTGCAGTCGATGCGTTTTATCGTGGAAAGGGCAATGATGAGCGCAGCGATGCCTACACGCTTGTCACCGCCATTGATCTTGTCAGGCAGCGCAACGTCAGGATCATCAATATAAGCCTCGCCGGCCCTCCCAATTTATTGCTGGAAAGAATGCTGGCGGGTCTGAAAACCGAGGGCGTTATTGTGGTTGCCGCGGCCGGAAACCAGGGACCCAAAGCCGCACCCGCATATCCGGCGGCCTATCCTGGCGTCATTGCCGTTACCGCTGTTGACAACAACCGGCGCGTCTACCGGCGGGCCGGACGCGGCGAGCATATAGACATTGCCGAGCCCGGCGTCGGGGTCTGGATTGCAGCATCCGTTCGCGGTGCCAAGTTTGCCACAGGGACTTCGTATGCCGTGCCGTTTACCACCGCCGCAATAGCGCTTGTGCTTCAGGATCTCGATGTCAGCGACCATGATCAGGTCGTCGCGGCTCTGGCCAACCGTGCCATCGACATTGGCGAACCGGGCAGGGACGAGATCTATGGCCACGGCCTGCTGCAGGTGACGGGGTTGTGTGACTAGGTCGCCACTGCTATTGCGCGGCACCCGCCACCTGGGCTGTCGACAGCCGTTTCGGCAAGGCGACAACGGCGGCCAGAATGACAAACGCCGCCACGGCGAGGATGCGGAAAAGCATGTCGAACCCCCAATTGCCGTAGACATAGGCAATCATCGGCAGGCTGACGGCCAGCACTGAAAAGCTGACGACATAGCGCATGCCATAGGTCCGGGCGCGGTAGTCGCCGCTTGCCATCTTGCCGATCATGAAGTCGTTGATCGGAATCTGACCGAAGGCGCCAAGCATGAAGCCGAGCGCAACGGCAAAGGCAAGTCCGTCGGTCAGACCGGGCATTGCCGAAAAGAAGACAAGCTGCATGGCCGCAACAATCATGAACACCTGGCGCGGGCCCAGCCGGTCGAGCGCCGCGCCGACAGCCAGTTGCGCCATCGAGGCTACGGCGAATACGACAAAGGCGAGTGAACCGATGGCCGTCGCCACATCGGTGTTGTCCGCAGTGGCGATTCCTTGAAGCCACGCGGACATCTGCGTGGCAAGGCCCTGAATGCGCTCATCGAATATTTTCGGCAGCGCAAAAGTCGTCGATTGAAAAATGATTGAGGAGACGGCGGTTGTCAGAAAGACAATCGCCGAAACCCGCAGGAACAGGGATTTGCTCGCCAGGGTCGCATCGCTCCCAATTGCGGATTTTGGTGTTCGTGGCGCGACGATTTCGGCCTTGATGTCTTTGTGGCGCAGCGACCAGTATATCAGCCCCATGGCGATGGAAAATAATCCTGGAAGCACGAATGCCATCCGCCAGCCGCCATTGTCGATCAGATATCCGGTAATCAGCGCGGCAGACGCCACGCCCAGGTTCCCCCAGACGCCATTTGCCGCAATGCGTATGCCGGTGTTGCGCCATCGCATCGTCACGATCGCAAGACCGACCGGGTGATAGATCGCGGCAAACATGCCGATGACAAAAAGCCCGATGCCTATCTGCAGCGGCGTCTGGGCGAAACTCGTGACAACGGACGCAATACCGATGCCGACAAAAAACACGCACATCATGCCGTCGCGACTCCAGCGGTCCGCCAACCAGCCGGCGGGCAGGGCAAAGACGCCGAAGGCAAAAAATCCGGGCGTCGCGTAGGTCAGCAGCTGCGCATAGCCGACGCCCCATTCGCGATACAGTGCAAGAGCCGCAACCGTGGCAAAGATCAGGGTGAAGAGATGATCGAGAAAATGCCCGATATTCAGGAGCAGAAAATACAACCGGTCGCGTGTCATGAATGGTCCGTAGCTCGCCGTAAATGGATGCGCCCATTCTACGCTTGGCGGAATTGCGATGTCATGCCATATTTCGTCGAGAAAACGACAAACAAGAACAACTGGAAGCAAATACACGCATGACCCGAGCATGGCACCGCAGCACCGATCCGCAAGACTATCAGGGCTTGCCCCAGCCGATCGGGGCAATGTCCAAGACATTTGTCGACGGCCATGTCATTGAAAAACACCAGCACAAGCGCGACCAGTTGCTTTATGCGGCAAGCGGCATCATGCGTCTCCAGACCGAGCGGCAAGCCTGGGTCGTCCCGCCCGACGGTGCGATCTGCATTCCGGGTGGGACCAGCCACACCGTCAGCATGTATGGTGATGTGGACATGCGCACGCTCTATATCGATGAGGCTGCGGTGCAAGAGCGTCCCCGGCCATTATGTGTCATTGCGGTGTCGAACCTGTTGCGCGAATTGATCCTGGCCTTGAGCGAAGAACCGATGGTCTATCGGCCGGAAAGCAGAGCGGCGCAGATTGCCCGGATGATCGAAATCGAAATTGGCAGAGCGCGAGAACTTGCGCTTCACGTACCATTGCCCGTCGATCCGCGGCTGCAGGGCCTGTGCGCCGCGTTGCTGGCAGATCCGTCCGACCGCAGAACCCTTGATGATTGGTCTCAGATCGCCGGCGCTTCTGCGCGCACTCTTGCGCGGCTTTTCGATAATGACCTTGGCATGGGCTTCACCGAGTGGCGCCAGCGCGTCCGTTTTCAAGGTGCAATCGAGGCTCTGTCTCGCGGCGAGCCGGTTTCTGTCGTCGCCCGCAAACACGGTTACAACAGCCCAAGCGCATTCACCTCGGCCTTCGGGAAGGGAATAGGAGCACCGCCATCAAGCGTGGCAGCAGTTCAGGTTCCTCGCGCATAGCTGACACACGGGCTATTCCATGCATTCACACTGAAGCAGCAAATGCGTCGAGTTCGCCAGCCAGCGTTTCCCAATCGGTGAATTCGTGGTCTTCGGTAATTTTGCTGCGATCCTGCAGGACGACAAATTCGACAATCTGGTTCATGTAGTGGTCATACTGGTCGAATTTCAGGGCACCGGCGACGAGAGCCGTCGTGCTCGGACTGAATCCGGAATATTCAACAAATTCGTCGACATAATTCTGCGCTTCCTTGTCTCCGTTTTCAAACGCGATCGATAGGCTGACGGAGATGAAGAAGGTTGGGATTTCCTGCAATTGCTTCCTGTGGGCAACAACAAAATTTGTCAAGGATTCCTGATAGTGCCGCTGGTGAACAGAACCGGCCAGAACGACACAGTCGAAAGTGGATATTTCAAGGTCGGACATGCGCCGACGGCTGTCCAGTAACTCGACCTCGTTGTCGGCGTCGGCAAAATGCGATGCGCAGAATTTCGCGATCTTCCGCGTTTGCCCTTCAGTGGTGCCGTAGACAATCAAAATCCGCATGGTTCACCTCCAGAATTTCCGGGACCTGATGAAGATCCCGTCCAACCCGTCTCCGCGCCACAATACAATTCCCTGCATTGCCCATCGTTGCGCTAGATCAACCGGAAAGCCTTGTGTGTCCTGGCGGTCTGTGCCACCAATTCCGGCTCAACCGAATAAATGCCTGTCGCGGCAAGCAGAAAACGCCAGAAAGATAGGATTAAGAATGAGCGCCTATGTCATCGTCGACACAAAGATAAACGACCCTGAAGCCTATGAAACCTACAAGGCCCAGGCACGGCCGATCGCAGAAAAATATGGCGGTGTCTACCGGGCGAGGGGCGGCGATATGGATGTTGTGGAGAGCGACCTGTGGTCGCCGACGCGCATCGTGATTGTCGAATTTCCCGACATGCAAAGCGCCCGTGATTTTGTCGACAGCGAAGAGTATGCGCCGGTCAAGGCAATCCGCCGCGCCAATGCCGATTGCTCGCTCGTGATTGTCGAAGGCGTCTAGCCTGATGGTGGCGCAACGCCACCGATGCTTTCGGTGATCTCGTCAGCGGCGCGCCGAACCAGAACGCCGTATTCTGTCAGAACGGTATCCGGAATACGCACCGACGGTCCCGAGACCGAAATACCTGCGATTGCCTCGCCGAACTCATTGTAGACTGAGGCAGCGACACAGCGCATGCCGAGTGTGCGCTCCTCATTGTCGATAGCCCAGCCGCGCTCTCGGATCGTCGCCATCTCCCGGCGCAACTCGTCAGGATCGGCGATCGTGTTTTCGGTGTAGATCGACAGCCCCTTGCGCCCCATCCATTTGTCGAGACCTTCGGCGTCGAGATGGGCAAGCAGTGCCTTGCCAATGCCCGACGAGTGCATATGGGCGCGGGTTCCGGGACGGTGGAATGCCCTGATCGGCTCATGGGTTTCCACCTGCGAGACAAACACTACGTCGCCATCGTCGGCCACAGCCATATTGGCCGTCTCACCCGTCTGTTCCATCAGCGCGCGCAGCATCGGCCGACCGGCTTCCACCACCTTGATGCGGCGCGAAAACGAGCCGCCGATGCGAAACGCCTCGACGCCTATGGTCCAAAGCTGGGTGTCTTCGTTGAATTCCAGATATCCGAAATTCTGCAGTGTGACGAGCAGCCGGTGGGCGGTAGAGGCGGGCATGCCGACGCGCTGCGAAAGATCCGTCAGGCTCATCGCATCGGCATCGGCGACTGTACGCAGAAGAATGAGCGCCCGTTCCAGCGCCTTGACGTTGGTCACCGGTTTGTTTGTCGGCCGGCTACGGGGCCTGCCGCGCGTCCTGGTAGAGGCAATATCGCTCACGGCGACCGAGTATGAAGCATCAAAATTTTTATGCAAGTGTTGGAATAAAATTTTGAAAACAAAATGTGGATAAATATTAACCAATAATAACAAGAGTATACATATTTATTCTGAAAATGGAATATTTTTTCGGAAAAATTGATAAATTGCGCCACTTTTGTCATTTTGTCGGAGACGAAAGTTGAGGATGGATCATGAGCGACCAGAACCCGCTATTTATACCCGGACCGACAAACATACCCGAACGGCTGCGCCGGGCACTCGATGTGCCGTCGATGGACCACCGTTCGGAAAAATTTTCCACAATGCTCCAGCCGTTGGCGGATGGCGTGAAAGACGTTCTGAAAACCCGTACTGGCGAAGTCGTTATGTTTCCGGGCAGCGGAACCGGTGGCTGGGAAGCGGCCATAACAAACACGCTTTCTCCGGGCGACAGGATTCTCTCCGCCCGCTACGGCATGTTCTCGCATCGCTGGATCGACCTGTGCCAGCGCCACGGCCTCAATGTTGATATCATCGAACAGGAGTGGGGTAACGGCGCTCCGGCGGACCGCATCGAAGCCGCTCTGACCGCCGACAAGGGCCACCAGATCAAGGCCGTCCTGGCGACACACAACGAAACGGCAACTGGTGTGCGCAGTGATATTGCCGCCGTCCGCAAGGCGCTGGACGCTGCAAAACATCCGGCATTGCTCTTTGTCGACGGGGTCAGTTCCATCGCGTCCATGGATTTCCGCATGGATGAATGGGGTGTCGATCTTGCCGTTACCGGTTCGCAAAAAGGCTTCATGCTGCCAACCGGTGCTGCCATTGTCGGCGTCAGCCAGAAGGCGCTGAAGGCCATGGAAACGGCGAAGTGCCCACGCTGCTATTTCGATTTCCGCGACATGTTGGGGGCGAATGCCAAGGGCAGTTATCCTTATACGCCACCACTCAATATTCTCAGCGCTCTGAAAGTTTCGCTTGAAATGCTGCAGGAAGAGGGGCTTCCGAATGTGTTTGCGCGCCATCACCGCATTGCCGAGGGCGTCCGCACAGCGGTCAGCGCCTGGGGTCTGCGGGTCTGCGCCAACAATCCGCGCCTCTACTCAGAGACGGTTACCGCAATCTGCGTGCCGCACGGATTCGACAGCAACAAGATTGTCAGCCATGCCGCGGACAAATACGGTGTTGCGTTCGGTGTCGGCCTCGGCGAAGTCGCCGGCAAGGTCTTTCGCATCGGGCACCTCGGTTCCATGACCGACGTTATGGCGCTGAGCGGTATTGCCGCCGCCGAGATGGTCATGGCCGATCTCGATTGCCCCATTACGCTTGGTTCGGGTGTCGCTGCCGCACAGGAATATTACCGCAACACGCGTCACGTCGGCTCGGTCGACGCATCCCGTGCGGCCTGAGGGGGATTGGCCGATGTATATCCCGACGTTTGACGATGTCCAGGCTGCCCATGAACGCATCAAGCCGTGGGTGCACCGTACGCCGGTTCTCACCAGCACATTTTTCAACAAGCTGACCGGCGCCGAACTGTTCTTCAAGTGCGAGAACTTCCAGAAAGCCGGTGCTTTCAAGGTGCGCGGCGCCTCCAATGCGGTTTTCGGTCTCAGCACCGACAAGGCCAAATACGGCGTCGCAAGCCATTCTTCAGGCAACCATGCCCTGTCGCTTTCCTATGCGGCCGGACGGCGCGGCATAAGCGCCACCGTGGTCATGCCGCGCACGGCACCAGACGCCAAAAAAGACGCTGTCCGCGGTTATGGAGGTATCGTCTGCGAATGCGAGCCGTCAACGGCGGCGCGCGAAGCCATGCTGCAGGAGGTTGTAGACGAGACAGGCGCGGATTTTGTGCATCCTTACAATGATCACCGCGTCATCGCCGGCCAGGGAACCTGTTCCCTGGAGCTGTACGAGGAGGTCGGCCCGCTCGATGCGGTGGTAGCACCCATCGGCGGCGGCGGCTTGATTTCCGGAACATGCCTGACCATGTCTAACATCTCTCCGCACAGCAAGATCTATGCGGCGGAGCCCCAGAACGCGGACGATGTCTATCGTTCCGTACGCGAGGGCAAGATCGTCGAGGACGATGCGCCGCAAACCATCGCCGATGGTCTGAAGGTCTCCATGCGTCCGAGAACATGGCACTTTGTTTCCACATATGTTGCCGATGTCCTTCTTGTGTCGGAAGAGGAAATTGCCCGTGCCATGTACCTGGTCTGGCAGCGCATGAAGATCGTCATCGAGCCGTCGAGTGCCGTTGCCATGGCCGCGATCTTGAAAAACAGGGAAATATTTGCCGACAGGCGCGTCGGAGTCATATTCACCGGCGGCAACGTCGATCTTACCAAACTGCCCTGGATGCAGGGCCTCGGACTGGAAAAATCAGCAGGAGAGTAACATGAACGCGATGAGCAGTGCGCCGGTTGTCGGCCTTAATGTGCCGGCCGTAGTCGGAATGGACCTGAAGGATGTGGGCACGCCCGCTTTGATCGTTGATCTCGATGCGTTTGAGCGCAACGTGAAAAAAATGCGTGAATTTGTTGAATCACAAGGCATTCGTCACCGTGCCCATGCCAAGACGCACAAGTCAGCCGACATTGCACTCTACCAGATGGAAGCCGGCGGCGCCTGCGGTGTGTGCTGTCAGAAAGTGTCTGAAGCCGAGGCGCTTGTCGCCGGCGGCGTCAAGGACGTTCTGGTCTCCAACCAGGTGGTCGACCCCAATAAGCTAGACCGGCTTGCCGCTATGGCGAAAAAGGCGAGGGTGCTTGTATGCGTTGATGATCTCGGCAACGTCGCCGACATTTCAGAAGCGGCAACGCGTCACGGTGTCACTGTCGAATGTCTTGTCGAGATCGACTGCGGCGCCGGCCGTTGCGGTGTCCAGTGGGGCGGACCGGTCGTCGAACTGGCCAAGGCCATTGACGCGGCTCCGGGACTGAAGTTCTCCGGCCTGCAGGCCTATCAGGGCGCAGCCCAGCACGTTCACGATTTCGAAGAACGCAAGGGCCAGATCGACAAGGCCGTCAAGATGGTCGAAGACACCGTCAACATGTTGAAGGCCGAAGGCCTTGAGTGTGACATCGTCGGCGGGGCAGGGACCGGCACCTACTATTTTGAAGGTGACAGCGGCGTCTACAACGAGATGCAGTGCGGTTCGTACATTTTCATGGATGCCGACTACCAGCGTGTCCTCGACAAACAGGGCGATTTCATCCACGAATTCGAAAACAGCCTTTTCATCTACACGTCCATAATGTCGAAGACCAAGGTGGAAAAGGCGATCTGCGATGCAGGGCTCAAGGCTCAGAGTGTCGACAGCGGTCTGCCGGTGATTTTCGGTCGTGACGATGTGGAATACATCAAATGCTCGGATGAGCATGGTGTCATTGCCGATCCGGGCAATGTTCTCAAACTCAATGAGAAGCTGAAGCTCGTGCCCGGTCACTGCGATCCGACCTGCAACGTCTACGACTGGTATGTCGGCGTGCGCAACGGCAAGGTCGAGGCTTTGTGGCCTGTTACCGCCCGCGGCATGTGCCTCTGAACGACCCGACGGTCGTGAAATTGACCAAAGCAACTCCGGCGGCGTTCATCGCCGCCTTTTTCACATGTACTAGGAAGTCGTCATGATAATTGTTTCGGAAGAATGTGTGAGTTCCATCCTGTCGGAAGAGGATGGCTTTTCCGCCGTCGAGGCCGTTTTTGCGGCGATGGCACGCGGAGACGCCTATAATTTCCCGGTCATCCGCGAGGCAATCGGCTATGCCGACGCGCTCTACGGTTTCAAATCCGGTTTTGACAAGGCCGGCCTGTCGCTCGGCCTGAAATCCGGCGGCTACTGGCCCGGCAATGCCGAAAAGGGCGTACCGAACCACCAGTCCACCGTTTTTCTGTTTGAACCCGATACCGGCAGGCTGTCGGCGATTGTCGGCGGAAACTACTTGACGGCAATTCGCACGGCGGCTGCAAGTTCGGTTTCGATCAAGCATCTGGCACGCCCCGATTCCAAGGTGCTCGGCATGATCGGCGCCGGACACCAGTCGCACTTCCAGGTCCGCGCTGCCGTCAAGCAGGGCAGTTTCGAGCATGTGGTTGCCTGGAACCTGCATACTGAGATGCTTGCTGCATTGGAAAAGACGGTGACTGGTCTCGGGCTTACATTTGAGGCCGTGGAACGCGAGGAACTCGGCGCCCGCGCCGACGTCATCATCACCATCACTTCATGCGACGAACCCCTGCTGATGAAGGAATGGATAAAGCCCGGAACTCACCTTGCGTGCATGGGAACCGACACCAAAGGAAAGATGGAGGTCGATCCGGCACTCGTGGCCGCGGCCACCGTTTTCACCGACGAAGTGGCGCAGTCCGTCAGCATCGGTGAGGCCCAGCATGCGGTTTCGCAAGGACTTCTCGCCGAAAACGCCATCACACCGGTCGGCGCCGTCATCAATGGCGCTCAGGTTGGCCGCGTGTCGCAGGATCAGATCACCCTGTTTGATGGAACGGGTGTCGGTCTGCAGGATCTTGCCGTTGCGACTGCGGTGGCAAAGAAAGCCGAGGAGCAGGGGCTGGCACAGTCCGCCAGTCTTTAGGGCACGCAGTCAATGCACCACCGGATCACTTCTGTCCAAACGGTGGTGCGTTAATAGACTCTCGAAAATTGACGCGCCGGCCCCATATCATCATGCTAGTCTTTTGTGATGAAAGCGGGGACCGGCAATGATTGAAGGTGCGATACATAACCCATCCAATCCGCGGCATTTTATGCAGCTGGACAATTTGGATCAGAAGGTACGCATTATGTTTGGCGATACGCTTGTCGCCGAAACAGATAATGCGCTTCGGCTGCTCGAGGTCGGACGCAAGGCCTATGCGCCACAATATTATATCCCCGTTGGAGATATCTCCGCAGCGCTCTCGCGCACCGAAAAATCAACCCATTGCCCGCTCAAGGGCGACGCGAGTTACTTCACGATAGACGATGTATCCGGTGCCGATGAGATCGGCTGGTCCTATGAACAGCCTTTCGATTTTGCTGCTCCGCTGTCGGGCTATATCGCCTTCGACCTGCGGCACGTTTCGATTGCCATAGAGGCGGCCGATAACCGCTGAACCCACAGTATTTACAGTCACGGGATGATCGAACCATGCGCGATTTTGATGCTATCTATGAAATCTCGGCCGGCCGGAAAGGCGGTGCCAAGGAATTTGAATCGATCCTGTCATCACCGGCAAGTGCAAAGACCCTTGCGGCCATCCCGGACGACCGCTGGCTTTCCATGATGAGCAAATGCATTTTCCAGGCAGGCTTCAACTGGAAAGTTGTGCAAAACAAATGGGATGATATTGAGGAGGTTTTCGATCACTTCGATATCGGTCGCATGGGCTTCATGACCGACGAGGATATCGGCGAACATCTGAGCAACCCCAGGGTCATCCGCCATGGCAAGAAAATTGCCGCCATTCGCGACAATGCCCAGTTTCTGGGTGAACTCGCACGCGAGAACGGATCGGCCGCCAGGGTATTCGCCGAATGGCCGTCCGACGATTTTATCGGATTGCTGGCAATGCTCAAAAAACGCGCCACGCGATTGGGCGGCAACAGTGCGATGTATTTCCTGCGCTTCATGGGCGTCGACAGCTTCGTGTTGTCCCGCGATGTGTGCGCAGCGCTCATCCGCGAAGGTGTGGTCGACAAATCGCCGAGTTCAAAAAAGGACATGGACAAGGTGCAGGCTGCCTTCAACGTATGGAGCAGCCAGTCCGGCAGACCGCTGATGCAGATCAGCCGTGTGCTGGCCTGCTCGGTTGACAACTGACGCGCTGAAGGTAGTCGGGATGCACCGCTTGACCTGACCCGAGGTCCATTCAGCGTTCTCTCAACATCGCGGCGAGCCGGTTCGGGCGCCGTTCACCATGGACCAATTTGGAAGGTTCGTGGCGCGTGCGCCTCTTGCCTGCGTTTTTTGCAGGACGCTGCTGGCGCCTCTTGTGTTCCGCTTCCGAATTGTATGCGGGCGTTGTCCGCGTTGCCTCAAACATTGATTTTGCAAACAGTTGCAGCATTGGTTTTCTCCATCTGATGTAAAAATTCTAGTGGCGATTTGATTATTTCAGAAATGAATAGATTTGCTTAGTGTGATGAGTTTTGTTAATTACAAATCCATGCAGCGTGATTTGGAAATAGATCTTCTTCGCACCTTTGTTGCGGTGGCCAGCCACACAAACTTCACCCGGGCTGCTGCCGCGGTGGGTCGAACCCAATCGGCCGTCAGCCTTCAGATAAGGCGTCTGGAGCAGATTGTCGGACGCTCGGTGTTTGAAAGGACCCGCCAGTCCGTGGAAATTACCCGAACCGGCGAAGCGCTGTTGGTCTATGCGAACCGCATTCTCAAGACGAACGACGAGGCGATTTCCCTATTTAGACAGCCCGATGCAGCGGGTCTGATGCGAATAGGGACACCGGATGACTATGCAACATGCCTGCTACCGCCGATCCTTGCACAGTTTTCGCAGCGATATCCGCTCATCCGCATCGAGGTGACATGCGACAATGGCTGCGACCTCCTGCAGATGCAAAAAAAAGGGCAGCTTGACCTGGTTGTCGCGACACATCCCTTGAATGACGTGTCAGGCCAGGCAGTCCGTCGCGAACCGCTGCACTGGGTTGCGGCGCCCGGCTTTGTCGATAACCCTGACGCACCGCTGCCGCTGGTCCTTTATCAGCAAGGATGCGTTTGCCGGGAACTTGCACTGCGGGCTCTGAACAAGGTCGACCGGCAGTGGCACATCGCCTATTCGACCCGCAGCATTGCATTGATCGAAAGCGCGGTTCGCAATGGCTCCGGTGTGTCCGTTATGGAGCAGTCGACAATCCCAGATCATCTGCGGATTATCGACGGCAATGCAGGATTTCCCGCGCTTCCGGAAGTTGTGATATCGGTGCATCAGAATCCGGGAAATGTTCCGCCGCACATCGCACTTACAGCCGAATTTCTGCTCGCAGAATTGGCTAGGCGATAAGCGGCTGTGCCTAAGCGTTTTGCCCCAATAACCGGCAGACAGTCGTATAGAACATGGTCACACCGGTATTGATAAGTTCATCCGGAAAATCGTAGTCCGGATTGTGCAGAGCCGGCAGGTCCGTTCCGGCCCCGATAAAGAACATCGCGGACGAGCCGACATTTCCATATTCGCCGAAATCCTCTGAAAACCGCAGCGGCTCGTGCAGATCTTCGACCGCATAGCCAGACCGATTGGCACTTTCCCGCAGATGTTCGATCAGTGCGGCGTCGTTTTCGCATGCATTGAAAATATCATCGTACCTGATTTCCAGGCCGAGATTGTGTTTGTCTGCTGCATGACCTGCGATAGCCTCTGCGGTTTGAACAAGCCGGTGCATTTTGCCGTCGGTCACCGTACGCAGCGTTGCCCAGACCTCACCATGCGCCGGAGCTACACCAAATGCCCTTTCACCGAGATTCGCGTGTACGATTGTCGCCAGCGCGAAGTCCTCGTTCATTTGTTGCGATGTCGGAATGGCATTCAATGCGCCGATGATCTCGGCGATTGCCGGTGCCGGCGATATCCCGGTTTCCGGCATAGAGGCATGCGCTGTTTTGCCTGTCAGTTTGATGCACATTCCGCGCGAAGCACAATTGACGTGACCGGTTCTGAGTAGAATCCGATGCGCCTCATGTCCCGGCATATTGTGCACAGAAAGGAAGTGGTCCGTCCTGATCGCGGCGAACTTCTGATCAGCTACAACAGCGCGGGCGCCCTTGCCCGTTTCCTCCGCCGGCTGGAACAAGAGGACAACCCGCCCTCGAGCCGGGCGGTTTTCTGCCAGCATGGCAGCGACACCGATCAAAATTGCCATGTGGCCGTCATGGCCGCACTGGTGACCTCTGCCTGGAATTTGTGATCTGTATGCAAGATTGCCGGTTTCTTCGATTGGCAGACCATCGAGTTCGCAGCGCACCGTCACGGAAGCGCCGGTCAGGTCGCTGTCAAAAATGGCTGCAACACCTTCTCCGCCAATTCCTTTGACGATTCCGTCGGGTCCGAAACGCTTCAGATACTGGCAAATACGCACAGCCGTTTCCCGCTCATCGCCTGACAATTCGGGCATCTGATGAAGCGTCCGTCGAATTTCAATAAGATCCGCGAGTTGGCTGTCCGATAGTTGCATGTGATTGGTCTTTTGCGGCAAATATTGCCGCAAGCTCCCCGTTCCAGGGCAATGAGTCAAGACAATCGCTCTGTGATGATGCGCTCTAGCCGGCGTCTGCGATTTCGGCAATCGTCGTAAGGCCGGTTCGCCGATACGCCAGAAGCCAGTCGCGTGCAACATCCGCGGGCATCGGCGGTGCGATGGCGTTGCCCTGAAATTCGACACAGCCCAGTTCCATCAGCGTGTCGATTTCATCCTGGGTTTCAACACCCTCAGCAATGACTTTGATATTCAGCGCCGACGCCAGGCGAATGATGGAATCGACGATAATGCGGACACGGTCGCATCTGTCTATCCCCGATACAAACTGGCGATCGATCTTGACCCGGTCGAAAAGATCGCGGTTCAGATGAGACAGTGATGCAAATCCTGTCCCGAAATCGTCCACCTCGATCTGAATGCCGAGCCGCCGCAGTTCGTACAATGCCAGTGCCGACTGCGCGTCGTCATTGTCGATGGCGACCGATTCGACAACTTCGACACTGATGCGATCACAGGTAAGACCGTGTTGATCTGCGGTCTGGGCGATGCTTCGGAAAAAGCCATTCCACATCAGGTCGTGCGCAGAAAAATTGACGCCGATCCGCCCGAACTCGATACCGTTCGACTGCCATTCGGCTGCTGTTTGAAACGCCTGATCCAGCACGAGGCGCGTGATGTCCGGCATTCGGCCAAAACTTGCTGCCGCACTCAGAAATTCCGCCGGCCGCAACACACCGCGCTCTGGATGGTGCCAGCGAACCAGAACTTCCACACCGGTGATAAGCCCCGTTGCTGTGTTTATCTGCGGCTGGAACACCGGCTTGAACTGACGCTCTGCTATAGCGTTGTCAATATCCTGTTCCAGCGCTCTGGTATCGTTGAGTTGCTTCTGCAGGTCTTCATTGAAGAACCGGAATGTGCCCTTGCCGGATTTTTTCGCAGCGTAGAGCGCCAGGTCCGCGGCAGCAAGCAGCTCTTCTGCATTGCTTCCATCTGTCGGGTACCGGGCGATCCCGATGCTGGTTTTGACATTGGTCGATACTTTTGACCCGGAAACGGCTCCATTGAGCCGGTTGAGCACTCTTCGCGCAATGGTCGTAAGCTCGGCGAGTGCGGCCTGATCCTTCACGACAATCAGAAACTCGTCGCCGCCCATTCGGCAGGTAACGCCATCGTCTCCGATCGCAGAATTCAGCCTATCGGCGACAGATCGAAGAAGTTTATCGCCATTGAGGTGGCCAAAACTGTCATTGATGGTCTTGAAGTCATCCAGATCAAGCAGCAGGATTGCCATCGCCAATTGCAAATTGTCGTCCCGGCGTCCGGTTGCATTCTGGATCTCGCTGATTGCATAGTCGCGGTTTGCCAGGCCGGTCAGGCCATCATGGGTTGCCGCAAACTGCATTTCGTCGCGCGCAGCCACCAATTCGCGGTTGCTCTGTCCGATCTGCCTGGCAAGCGGACGGAACAAAAACATGCCCACCAGGCCCAGCAGACACAATGACAGGATTAAAATGGCCAGATGGATGCGTTCAAACAGAGCGACGGAGGAACCGGTCTGCTGCCTGTAGATGTCCGTTACTTCATCCATCGCCGGAAGAACCTTCGATGAGGCGATTTCCTCCATCGGCCCAAGATAGATGGCGGCAATATCAGGTGCGGTAACCGCTAATTTTTCAAATTGCCGCGTGTTGTTGATCAAAGAACGGATTTGAAAATCGAGTTGGCTCGGCCATGTAAAAAACACATCATACACGCGTCGTGACGCGTCGTTCTTGTCCCGTTGGTCGTTGACCAGTTCGACCAGTTGATTGTGGATCTGCTCGAGATCACTCAGCGATTTGTCGACGAGCTTCAGAACGCTTGCACGATGCGCTGGAACTTTTTCACCCAACGCATGCTGACTGAGAAGGACGATGCGTTGCGAGAGCATCCGTTCGTTGTTGATGTCTTTGAACGTGATCGCATAATTTCTGCCGCGGTCCAAAGCCGCATTCAGGGCGAAATAGGATGTTCCTAAAAGCGCTGCCATGGCCAGGAGGGCCAGACGATATGCGACGCGGATCCGTTTTTCCGGATCTTTTCGCAGGCCGCTTATTATAGCGTTCATTTGCACTTCACCATACTCGCGCGAAGCGTATAACGGATCAACGGTATCTGGTCGGCTATCCGGTTCAAACAAAAACCATGCCGATAAGACTCACCGCGCAATTACGCATCGAACCCCACACACTGCCGTCCCCGCGGCAACTCCGGCCTGCGAGCATAGGAGATGAATCTTAATCAACCGAAAATAGCAATCGATTTGCCGCCACAACGGACGGAAATCACCCTTTTAGTTACGGAATTATAAACGCGACAAGTTGTCAATCCCGCACGGTTCCGCAGTCCATTGTTATTTGTTATCAATCGGTAGTGGAAACTGAACCGGTGCCTTCAAAGTAGCAATGGCGGGATTGAGCGACCAGATTGAACGCCTTCGCGTCATCAATGCCTTGCGCGTGGCGCTCGTGATGGTGTTGTGCATTTCTGCGGCTTTGCTGCTGGACATGCGAACCGGCGTTTTTGTCATTTTCCCGGTGCTGGTCATCGCTTTCATGCTCCACGATGAATCACCCATGGCGGGGCTGTCGCTGGTTGCCGGTTCATTGCTGGGAGCCATCATTTCATTCGTTACGATTGATCTCTTCTTGACAGCGCGCCCATTGTTTCTGCTGGTTACGCTCATTGTGACTTGCATTCTGGGCTACTGGGCCGCGCAGGGGTTTCGCGGCCGATGGCCCTGGGGGTTTTGCGCACTTTTTGCGATTCTGAACGTTGCCGGAGCGGCTTTTGCGGCCATTGGTGGAGCGGAATTGGGTGAGCGGCTTGCCCTTAACTGGACATTGGAAACAGCACTCGGCGTCGCGGTGGCCTGGCTGGTGATGCTGGGAATCTGGCCGTCGCCGAAAACACGGGATCTGGAAGCATTTTGTGAAGGCGTTGGTCACGAGTGTGCGGTGTTGCTGCACAAAACAGCCGACCGCATTGAGGCCGAACAACCGATCACATACCGTCCGAGCCCGGTCAGCCTTATGAATTTTGGCAAGTGGCTCGGTCAGGTCGACAGCCTCAAATGGCGTTTTACAGCGGATAAGCAGCAACATCATGCCATCCGCCAGCGCCTGCGCAATCTTATGCTGTCCTATGTCAATGTCCGCCATCTGGAGCGCACGCTTGAAGAATTTCCACGCAGCGAGACCCTGGCTGAAATCCGCACCGTCATGGCCACGGTCTTGCGGGAACTTGCCAATGGCATGGAGCATCCTGGCGATATGGGCAGCGTGGAACCTTTGCTGACGCTGATTGACGGGGAACAGCAGGTTCGAGCGGAAAATCTGGATGAATCGGATAGCGAATTCAAACGGCTACCGGCCAAACTGGCGGCATTTTCAGCCGCTGCCCGTGAGTTGCGCCATGATATCTTGACACTTGCAAATCCGCAGATGTCCGATGAGAGGATTCCGGTAGAAACATCGTCCACCGGGCAGGCGAGCTGGATTGCCGAAGACAGTGCAAAAGCGTCGCTCAAATTGTCTCTCGGCGTTGCGATAGCGCTGTTGTTTCATCTGGTGCCGCTGGTGCCTGCCGGCTCCTATCTGGTTCTGGGGCTTGTTATCGTCATGGTACAGCCCAATCTGGGAAAATCGCATCTTCGTGTCCGTCTTTGATTTCCTGGTGTTATTGCCGGGTCGGTCTACAGTATTGTCGGTCTCGTCCTGATTTCCTTTTCGCCGCATTTTCCGGTTCTGCTGGCGTGGCTGACCCTTGGATTCATGATCGGCGCCTATATCGGTGCCGGCCAGGACCGGATTTCCTATTCGGGTTTTCAGATATGTATCGGCATGGCCGTCATCCTCGGCATGGCAGCCTTTCCGGTTGCAACGGTCGTCACGGCAGAAGAACGCGTATTTGGTGCAATTCTCGGATTTGCGCTGGCACTCGCGGTGGGTCAGTATATCTGGCCGGAACATCCGGCAGATCTGCTGCGCAAAAGCTTCGCCGGATATTTGCGGGCGATGCCACCGGCTCTGGCGCGCATCAGCGCCGCTGATGATCCGGATGCCACTCTTCTCAACGCCCATTTGCTGCGTCTCAAGATGGATGTTGAACGGGATTTCGCGTTGCTCTACGACTTCAGCTACATGCTGCCTGAAAAGGTCGGTGCAAGGTACGATTTCCACGTAATAACCCACGCAACCGGCAACATGTTTCAACAACTGTGGACACTGCATCAGATATTGTCCCGCGTTGATGATGTCGACATCCGGCGCGAAATGATTGCACCCACTGCACAGGCCCTGCAGCAGGTGTGGGCCTTGACGGAAGCCCTGGCAGACACGATTGCCGTTGGTGCCACGGGCTCGAGCAGTGATATTCGCGCGCGGCTTGAAGAACTCGACGCTGCTATCGCAGCTTCGGAATTGCAGTCTGTCGAACCAGGGGAGATGCGCCGGGCACGCTACTTCGGCGTCAATTTTGTTCGCGAGATGCGGCACCAGTTGGCGCTGGTGGTTGCTTCAGTCGACAGGACAGATACACCTGGATCTCCAAAAACGGCACATCTGGCCCACACCTATGAGGGAGCGACGTGATGGCGGCAATACGGCGGGGAATGATGACCATTCGGTTTTGGGTGACCGTGGCAATCTGCGTGATTGCGATGCTGATCGTCTACTACATTGCTTCGGATCGCATAACGCCGATGACACGTGACGCTTATGTGCAGGCCTTTGTCATTCCGATCGCACCGCTGGTGTCAGGCGAGGTTACCGAAGTCTTCGTCGAAAACGGCAACCAGGTCAAAAAAAGGGCGACCCGCTGTTCCGTACCGACCCGCGGGCCTTCCAGTTCGAGGTCGATCGTCCCCAGGCCAAGCTGGATCAGATGCAGCTGGAACTCGGCCAGCAGGACGGTACACCGGACAATCAGCATGCTGGAATAAGACAGATCAAGGCGGAACTGGCCAAAGCCAGTTTGAGCCTGATGCAAACCACGGTCCTGGCTTCACAAGACGGTGTCGTCGACAATATGCAGTTGCATGCCGGTGCCTATGCGGCTGTCGGCAAAGCCGTGATGACGCTTGTCGACGCCAGCCGATGGTGGATTGTCGCCAACTACGAGGAAAACGCGCTGTCTGTCATTCGCGAAGGCCAGGATGTGAAATTCGGCCTTTACATGTTCCCGGGACAGGTTTTTGCCGGCCACGTGGAGAGCATCGGTTGGGGTGTGGAGAGGGGGCAGGGCTTTGCCACCGGCAACCTGCCGCAAATCGATAACCCGTCCGAATGGATATCCTTTTCGCAACGCTTCCAGGTGCGTGTTTCGCCGTCCGGGCCGATCGCGCAGCAGCCACTCAGGGTCGGCGCGACGGCGCGTGTCGTTGTATTTTCCGGCGATGGAGGTTTGATGAACGGCCTTGCCAAGTTGCTGATGAGGCTGTCGGCAACGACGGACTATATTTATTGATTTTAGCCGGCTTCATATTGGATTTTATTTTCGGGGGCGCTGAAAATCGCGGAACGGCCAACACCGCACCGCAATTCATTTCAAAGGATAGATTGATGCAGATTGAATTACGTCGCCGTCACCTGGCCATTGCATTCGTGCTGGCCGGATTGATAGTGTTTGCCGGTACGGTAGTGCCGGTATTTGCTCAAAACAAAGTCAAATTGAAAGCCGATATCTGGGCGGACAACTGGTTTGCGCTTTATCTTGATACAAAGCTGGTCAAAAAGGATTCCGTACCGATAACCACGGAACGGTCTTTCAATGCCGAGACATTCACTTTTTCAGGCAACTATCCGTTTCATTTGAATTTTGTGCTGAAGGATTTCAAGCAGGACGACACCGGTCTGGAATATGTCGGCACCCGCCGACAGCAGATGGGCGATGGTGGTCTGATAGCTCAATTTACCGATGTCGCGACCGGCAAGGTCGTTGCTGTCACCAATTCCGACATGCGCTGTTATGTCGTGCACAAGGCACCGCTGGACAAATGCTGCGCGAAGGATCGCGACCCGCAACCGGGCAAGGGTACATGTCAGTTCAGATCCGTTGCCGAACCGGCGGGGTGGAAGAACCCCGGTTTCAACGACTCCGCATGGCCCCGCGCCACCGTCTATTCGAAGCGCGCGATCAGACCGAAGGGCGGCTATGACAAAATTCGCTGGGACCGGCGCGCCAAATTCGTCTGGAGCGGTGATCTGGAAACTGACAATACGGTTTTGTGCCGCATGCGGATCGAAGGGTAGGGCGGATTGCCTCCCCTACAGCTTCACCCAGGCCGCATTTTTGGACGATGACTTCACGCAGGCATCGATAAAGCGCATGCCTGCGACACCGTCTTCTATGGTCGGGAACAACACGTCCTTTGGAATGTTGCTGCCCCTGCGGCCGGCGCGAATGGCTGCCGCCGCCTCGCTGTAGATATTGGCAAAGCCTTCAAGAAAGCCTTCCGGGTGCCCGGGCGGGACACGAGTTACGCGCGCCGCCGCGCCTGTGGCGCCGGCACCTCCCCGCGTGAGCATCTGCTTGGGTTTGCCAAAGGGCGTATACCAGAGCTGGTTGGGGTGCTCCTGCACCCATTCGAGCCCGCCCTTGCTTCCGTAGATGCGTACCTTCAGGCCGTTTTCATTGCCCGGTGCTACCTGGCTTGTCCACACCATGCCCTTGGCCGGTTTTTCCTTGCCCTCCGGCTTGAAGCGCAACATCACATGGACATTGTCATCCAGCAAGCGGCCGGGAACAAACGTGTCCAGATCGGCAGCGAGACTGTCGGTTTCAAGTCCGCTGACGAAACTCGCAAGGTTCCAGGCATGCGTGCCGATATCGCCGACGCATCCGCCGGCGCCCGACTGCGCCGGATCAGTGCGCCATTCCGCCTGTTTGTTGCCGCTGCCTTCTTCAGCCTCGGTCAACCAGTCCTGCGGATATTCCGCCTGTACCAGCCGGATGGTTCCGAGCTTACCCTTCGCAACCATGTCGCGGGCCTGCCGGATCATCGGGTAGCCGGTATAATTGTGTGTTAAAACAAAGAGTTTTCCGGATTTATCGACAAGTTTCGCGAGTTTCTTGGCGTCAGCCATGGTGGACGTCATTGGCTTGTCGCAGATGACGTGAATGCCGGCGTCCAGAAACGCCTTGGCGGCCGGGTAATGCATGTGATTGGGCGTGACGATCGAGACCGCCTCGATGCCGTCGTCGCGGGCGGCCTCGATTTTGGCCATATCGGCGAATGTGCGATAGCAGCGGTCGGGGCTGAGTCCCAGTTCCAGGCCCGATGCAAGCGCCCGTTTCGGATCCGACGACAGTGCGCCGGCTACCAGATCATAGTGCCCGTCAATGCGTGCCGCGATCCGGTGAACCGCTCCGATAAAGGCGCCCTGGCCCCCGCCGACCATGCCCAGTCGAATGGGCCCCTTATTCGGATTTTTCGCATTGCTCATTTTTGTCTCCTACAGTCCCAACATCTGTCGGATTTGTTGTTTGTCCGTTTCACCGCCTGCAAAATCGTCGAACGCCTTTTCGGTCGCACGAATGATGTGATCGGAAATGAACGGCGCACCCTCCGCCGCGCCCTGTTCGGGATGTTTCAGACAGCATTCCCATTCGAGCACGGCCCAGCTGTCATAGTCAAATTGGGCGAGTTTCGAGAATATGGCTGAAAAATCCACCTGTCCGTCACCCAGCGACCGAAACCTTCCGGCACGATCAACCCAGCTTTGATAGCCGGAATAAACACCCTGCCTGCCGTCCGGATTGAATTCCGCGTCCTTGACATGAAAGGCGGAAATCCGCTCGTGATAGATGTCGATGAAGGCCAGATAGTCGAGCTGCTGCAGCACGAAATGCGACGGATCGTAGTTGATTGTGCACCGCCGGTGCCCGCCAAGTTCGTCAAGGAACATCTCGAATGTCGCGCCATCGAAAACGTCTTCGCCCGGATGGATCTCGTAGCCGACGTCGACACCCTGTTCGTCATAGACGTCGAGGATCGGTTTCCAGCGGCGCGCAAGTTCGCCGAAGGCTTCCTCGATGAGGCCGGCGGGACGCTGGGGCCAGGGATAGAGATACGGAAAGGCGAGGGCGCCGGTAAAGGAAACGGAGACATCGAGCCCTAGGTTACGGGATGCCCTGGCAGCATATTTCATCTGCTCCACTGCCCATGCCTGCCGCGCTGCCGCATTGCCGTGAACCGAAGCCGGTGCGAAGGCATCGAACTGCTCGTCATAAGCCGGGTGTACGGCAATCAGCTGCCCCTGCAGATGGGTGGAAAGTTCGGTGATTTCGACACCGGCCGCGCAGCAAATTTCCTTGATTTCATCGCAGTAATTTTTTGATTCTGCAGCGGTTTTCAGGTCAAACAGGCGTGCATCCCAGCTTGGCAACTGAACGCCCTTGTAACCGAGCGACGCCGCCCAGCCGGCAATCGCCGGCAGCGAATTATAAGGTGCTTCGTCACTGGCAAACTGCGCCAGGAATATCGCCGGTCCCTTGATATTGGCAGCCATCGATCAACTCCTTCACTATGTACGGTGAAACTATGCCATAAGAGCCCTGGCCTGGGCTGGAGACAGAGCTTCGGGCCGCTCGCACTGTGTCTCCATGACCATGAAGCGCCCGTCCGCGCCGGATTGCAAAATGGCCGTCATCACCTCGACAACATGCAACGCCAGTTCGAGCGAGCAGCGATGCTGCCGGCCTTCTATTATGGCATGTGCCATATCGGCGAGACCCGCGGCGCGGTAGTTCGCGACGCTGCCGAAGGGATGCTCCTCGTTGTTGACCCCGAACGGATGATCCCAAACCGGCGTATCTTCGGTAAATTCACCTTTGCTGGTCACCCGCACTTCTCCGGAGAAGAAATTGGGGTCCGGCAGGAAAACGGAACCATCTTCGCCGTATAGCTCCATCGGCGCGTGACCGTGGCGCCACACATCCCAACTGGCGCCGAGCGTAACCGTTGCGCCGTTCTGAAACTCAAGCAGTGCATGAAATGTCGTAGGTGTTTCGACGGTCAGTGTTTCACCCGCACGTGGTTCCGAAGTGATCGTGCGTTCGAGGGCAGGGGTGGCAGACAGGGCCGCCACCCGTTTGACCGGACCGATCAGCTGGACGAGATTTGATATGTAATAGGGGCCGAGATCAAGGATTGGACCGCCCCCTGGTTTGAAGAAGAAGTCGGGATTGGGATGCCAGTTTTCCATGCCGTGGTTCATGACATGACATGTGCCGCCGGTGATTTTTCCCACCGAACCCGCATCGATCAGGTGCCGCGCAAACTGATGCGAGCTGCCGAGAAATGTGTCGGGAGCTGAACCGATCCGTGCATTGTTCGCATTTGCGATCCTGGCAAGTTCCAGTCCTTCGGCAAGCGACAGCACGAAGGGTTTTTCTGAATAGACATTCTTGCCCGCCTGTAGAACCCGGTTGGAAATTTCGAAATGCGCAGCAGGAATAGTGAGGTTGATGATGATGTCGATATCATCAGCCGCGAGGATTTCGTTCACGGTATGCGCCCGCGCTCCGAATTCCTGCGCTCGTGCCCGCGCGGATTCCGCGTTGATATCGGCGCAGGCCCTGATTTCGAAGCCGCTGAAAAGTGGAGAAAGTCGGAAATAGGCAGCCGATATGTTGCCGCAGCCGATAATGCCGACGCCAAGTTGCTCAGGCATTATGAACTTCCTCTATGCGGCGCATTGCTTCGAAGGAACGTCGGGCAAACCGTTCGCAATCGCCGGGATTGTCGTGTTCCATGATCAGATATTTGACATTTGCGTGCTTGCGCAGATCGCGAAGTATGTTTCGCCATGCAACGATCCCGTGGCCGACATCGGCCCAGCCGTCTTCGTCCTCGCACTGGCCCGAGGGAGCAATGTCCTTCACATGCACGGCCGTGATCCGCGCGCCATAGTGTTCGATCCACTCAAGTGGCTCACCACCGCCTCGAATGATCCACGCAATATCGGCCTCCCAATCAATATCCGGTGCCTCCTCGAGGATGATCTTTTGCGCCGTGGCTCCGCCCTCAAGCGGCTTGAATTCGAAGTCGTGATTGTGCCAGCCAAATGCGTGACCGGTCGCTTTGACCTTTTCGCCAATGGCTGCCAGGCGTTTGGCGAATGTGCGCCATCCGGCCGTATCGGTCGGACGCTGATCCTCGTCGAGATAGGGGCAGAATATCGATTGGACACCGAGCTTTTCTGCAAGGGCGATAGTCTGATCGAATTCGTTTTCCAATGCGTCGACGGAAAAATGCGCCGTCGGCATGGTCAGGCCGGCGACTTTCATCATGGCGACAAAAGCGTCAGGGTCTTCGTAGACCCCGCCAAACCCCTCAACCTGGCCGTAGCCAAGACGTCCAAGGGTCTCCAATACCTCGTTCCAGGGCAAAAAATTGCGTGCGCTATAAAGCTGAAAAGACAGGTCCATTGCAGTTTCCACCAATATTAAGCTGTTGATTTACAGTCTGTCTTCGGACTGCATGTCGAAGAGTGATGCGCTGATCGGATCAAAACCGATATTCAGTTTTTCGCCTACCTCGACGTCCTTTTGTCCATCCATGCGGAAGCGGAATTCCTGCTCCGCAAGCGTCGTCCATACAAGCGTGTCGGAGCCCATCGGTTCGACAACCTCGACCTCGACTTCATGCGAAAAGGCTTTTTCAGCGGCATCCCGGCCCACCGAAACATGTTCCGGCCGAACGCCGAGCCAGGCATCTGCGCCGTCCACGGACGCGCCATTTGCAAACGGGTAACGCGACAGATCGACATTGAGGTCCTTGATCGCGATCTGCGGTGTCCCCCCGCCATTCAATTTACCGGGCATGAAATTCATGCCGGGAGAGCCGATGAAGCCAGCGACATATTTATTGACCGGGTTGTTGTAGATGCCGTGCGGCGTATCGAGCTGCTGGACCTTGCCGTCGCGCATGATGGCGATGCGGTCGGCGAGTGTCAGTGCCTCGATCTGATCGTGCGTCACATAGATCATCGTGTTTTCGAGTTTCTGGTGCAGACGCTTGATCTCGACCCGCAATTCCGCGCGCAACTTGGCATCAAGGTTGGACAGTGGCTCGTCGAAGAGGAAAACATCGACTTCGCGCACCAGTGCCCGCCCGATGGCGACACGCTGACGCTGGCCGCCTGAAAGCTGTGCGGGCTTGCGTTTCAACAGCGGCTCGATCTGGAGGATCTCGGAAGCACGGGCGACACGTTCGGCTATTTCCGCCTTTGGCACGCCTGAGTTTTTCAGGCCGAAGGACAGATTGCCCTCGACACTCATCTGCGGGTAGAGCGCGTAGGACTGGAACACCATGCCGATGCCGCGGTCCTTGGGTTCCTTCCAGGTGACGTTGTTTCCCTTGATGTGGATCTGGCCATCCGAAACATCCAGCAATCCGGCGATGCAGTTAAGCAGCGTAGACTTTCCGCAGCCCGAAGCGCCGAGCAAAACGAGGAACTCGCCGTCGATTATATCGAGGTTTAGGCTTTCCAGAACCGTCAGATCGCCGAATTTGAGCGAAAGGTCTTTGATTTCGATGCTCTTCATTTTCTCAACCTTTCACGGCGCCCGCGGCAATACCGCGAACGAAAAGCTTGCCTGACACAAAATAGATAAGGAGGGGAACGGCGCCGGTCAGGATCGTGGCAGCCATGTTGACATTGTATTCCTTCACGCCCTGCGTAGCGTTGACGATGTTGTTCAACTGCACGGTCATCGGAAAGTTCTTGGTTCCGGCGAAGATGACGCCGAACAGGAAGTCATTCCAGATACCCGTAACCTGCAGGATGATCGCAACGACGAAAATGGGCGGTGACATGGGAACGAGAATTTTCAGGAAGATGCCCCAGAAGCCGGCACCGTCGACACGCGCCGCCTTGAACAGTTCCTCGGGCAGTGACGCGAAGTAGTTGCGAAACAGCAGCGTCAGGATCGGCATGCCGAATATCGTGTGAATAAAGATTACCCCGGCAAGAGAGCCGAATATGCCGAGTTCACGGGTGATGATCACCAGCGGATAAAGCATGACTTGATAGGGAATGAATGAACCGAATATCAGGATTGTGAAAAACACTTCCGAGCCCTTGAAGCGCCAGAATGACAGCGCGTACCCGTTCACCGACGCAATGGCGATGGAAATGATGACACTCGGAATGAGGATCTTCACCGAATTCCCGAAGCCCACCTTCAGACCCTCGCAATAAAGCCCTGTGCAGGCCGAGTCCCAGGCTTTGGCCCAGGGCTCAAAAGTGAGTTCAACAGGCGGCGCGAAGATGTTGCCGAGCCGGACCTCCGGCATGCCCTTCAGCGACGTCATGACCATCACCCAAAGCGGCAGCAGGTAGTAGACCGCAGCGACCGCCAGTACCGAATAGATCATGATCCTCGTCGGATCGAAGTTGCGGCGCGGGCGGGGGCCTGTAGGTTCAATAGCCATGATAATCCCCTAACCCTGTTTCTTCTTGCCGTATTCGAGATAGATCCACGGGATCAGAATGATCAGAACCGTGGTCAGCATGACGGTCGATGCCGCCAGCGCCTGGCCGACATTGGCCCGCGCAAACATGAAGTCGTAGACGTATTTGGCCGGCACCTCCGAGGCGATGCCCGGACCGCCATTGGTCAGCGCGACGACCAGGTCGTAGAGCCGTACGATCCCCGATGCGATAATGACCAGTGTCGTGACGAACACACCGCGCATCATTGGAATGACGACAAAAATATAGGTTTTCCACTTTGGTATGCCGTCGACACGCGAGGCTTTCCAGATCTCATCATCCACTGATCTTAGACCCGCCAGCATCAGCGCCATGACAAATCCGGTGCCTTGCCAGATTCCGGCGATCAATAGTGCGTATATGACAGTGTTGCGGTGCGCGATGAGATCGAACGTAAAGCTCTCCCAACCAAGATTACGAATGGTTTCCTGCAGTCCGAAGGTCGGATTGAGGATCCACTGCCACACAACGCCGGTGACGATGAAGGAGAGCGCAAACGGATACAGATAGATCGTCCGAAAGGTGTTTTCGAAACGGATTTTCTGATCCATGAAGGCGGCCAGAACAAAGCCGACGACCAGGGAAAAAATCAGCGACACGACACCGTAAGTCGCAATATTTCCGACTGATTTGTTCCAGCGCGACGTGTTGAACAGCCGCTCATACTGGGCAAATCCGACGAACTCGTTGACCGGCAAGGCGCGCGACGCTGAGAACGAGTAGATTACCGTCCACACCGAGCATCCGACAAAGACGACCAGTGTCGTCAGGATCATCGGTGTCGCCGCCACTTTGGCGTTCATATTGCGAAAATAGGGGTTGGGTCTGGCCTGGTTCGCCATGGCTTTGCTCCGGGGAGGCGGGAGCCAGCTGATGGGCAGCCGGTTCCCTGGCCTTTAGACGCGGAAGTCTGGATCAGTCGGCGTTTTCGACGATCTCGACATAACGCGCCTGGGCTTCCTGTGGTGACATGTCAGGATCGTTGAAGAACTCAACCCAGAGGTCTTCAAACTGGCCCTGCGTGTCGGACGACCAGGTCTGCTCGCCGGAAGGCAGAATGTTTTCAGGCTTCTCCAGAATGGCGATGCCCTTTTTCATGCACTCATTCGCGGCGGAAAGATCGATATCTCCGCGGATCGGCAACGAGCCCTTTTTCAGGTTGAAATCCACCTGTACGGGTTTGGATACCAGGAGCGAAGCAAGCTCGAGCTGAGCTGCTACGATTTCCGGATTGTCGCCAGCCGGCTTGGGGAAGTAGAAGGCGTCACCGCCCGTGTCGAGCACCGGGTGCACGCCAAGTCCGGGAAGGCAGTCATATTCCTTCCCGGCGGTCAGGCCCGCCACGCCAAATTCGCCCTGAGCCCAGTCGCCCATGATCTGTGCGCCGGCTTTGCCGGTGATCACCATGTTCGCAGCGTCGTTCCAGGCGCGGCCGACAAAACCGTTATCGACCATGCCTCTTGCGGCTGCAATGGCTTCGAATACTTTGCCCATTTCCGGGCTTGCTGCGGCCTCAGGGCTCTTGTCTGCGTTGATCTTGCGATACAAATCCGTGCCGCCGAGCGCCACGGTGAACACGCCGGCCATGCCGTTGATCTGCCATGGCTCGCCGCCAACGGCGAGGGGGATAACACCTGCTTCGCGCAGTTTTGGCGCCGCAGCTTCAAATTCGCTCCAGTTTGTCGGGACCGGCAGGCCGTTGTCCTCAAACACGCCGCGGTTCACCCACATCCACTGGAAAGAGTGGATATTGACAGGCACACAATAAATCTTGCCGTCATAGCGGCAGGCATCGAGCAGCTTGGCCGGGCGGATGATGTTGGCCCAGTCTTCTTTTTCGGCCAATTCGGTGAGATCCGTCATCAGACCCGCCTTGACAAGGTCTTCAGCATCGCGACCGGTGTTCAACTGCGTGGCGCCCATGGGGTCGCCGCCGGAAATACGGCTGATGATGATCGGACGGGCGTTGCCGCCGCCGGCGATCGCACCGTCAACCCAGTTGTGGCCTGCGCCGTTAAATGCATCGGCCATGACCTTCACAGCGGCAGCTTCGCCGCCCGACGTCCACCAATGCGTGACTTCAAGATCCGTTGCTGCGGCTGCACTGACACCGGCAAGAATGGTTGTTGCTGCAAGAGCTGTTCTAATTCGTGGCATATAAACCTCCCATGGGGCGCGTTCTCCCGTGGCGCCCGGATAGTCTGATTGGACTACTTCCAAAGTAATCGATTACATTTGCCAATATGTAGACTTGTAATCGATTACATTTATAACATGCGCGTTGACCGCTGAACTGTCAAGCACAAATTGTCCACGCGAAAATCAACCGGCCGAATTTGTCATTGCGGTTTCTAATCCTAGGCCAATATCTGGAAAAATCGGGTTGAATTATAGTGTTTGTAGTCAACGTCTTAGCGCCAGGTCCTTGTATACCGCGCACATACCGGCTGATTTGAATCACCTGTGGATGCTTCGCGGATCAACCTGGCAGATCAGCCATATCCATTGGACGATACACAACATCAGCCGGTACAGAATGAACCAGCACACGCTCGGCATTGGGAATGTCATTGCCGAATGCTTTTGCTTCCGCATCATCGCTGTCATATCCATGCATCAGCCATCTTGAAACAAGCCGCTCACGCAGTTCGTTCATTTCAGCTGTCATGAAGATACGGCAATCGAAAAGCGGCTGGAGGTTTGTCCATGGTGCGCTGTCGAGCAGCAGATAATTGCCCTCCACAAGGACAAATCTGCAGTCCATGTCAACAATGGCAGCATCGCTGCGGACACTATCGGTGTCGCGATCGAATTCGGGAACACTGACATTTGACACGTTGGCGCGCAGATCTGCAATGAGGCTGACAAATCCGGGCGCGTCGAAGGTTTCAGGTGCGCCCTTCTTGTCAAGCAATCCATTTGTCTTCAGTGTCGCGTTGTCGAGGTGAAAGCCATCCATCTGGACGATGGCCGCACTGTGGCCGCCAGCAACAAGCTGGCGGCACAGGCGGGAGGACAGTGTCGATTTTCCGACACCGGGTGGTCCGGCGATCGCGATAATGCTGCGTTTGCGGCCTTCGCCATGCTCAAGAACGATATCTACGAGTTCCCTGACGGTCCGGACAATCATGCAGCTTCTATTTGCGCCGGTAATTTGGCGCCGGTCATGTAGGCCACGGCGTCGGCCATGGAATGTTCCTTCGGATCGATAACACAAAGTCTGCGGCCAAGGCGATGAATGTGGATGCGATCCGCAACCTCGAACACATGCGGCATATTGTGCGATATCAAAACGATCGGCATGCCCCGCGATTTGACATCGAGGATGAGATCGAGGACGCGGCGTGATTCCTTGACGCCCAGCGCAGCGGTCGGCTCATCCATGATGATGACTTTCGATCCGAAGGCCGCAGCGCGGGCGACGGCGACACCCTGACGTTGTCCGCCCGACAGCGTTTCCACGGCCTGGCTGATGTTCTGGATAGTCAAAAGTCCGAGTTCCGACAGCTTGTCTCGTGCAAATTTCTCCATGGCGGGCCGGTCGAGCTGGCGAAACAATTTGCCTGCCAGCCCTTTCTTTCTCCACTCGCGTCCCAGGAACATATTGTCAGCAATCGATAGGGCCGGCGATAGAGCAAGGTTCTGATAAACCGTCTCGATGCCAGCCTGCTGCGCTTCAATGGGAGTTTGAAACTGGATGGCGTTGCCCTCCAGATTGATCTCGCCCTCATCCGGTAAGATCGCCCCGGAGATCGCCTTGATCATGGTGGATTTGCCGGCTCCGTTGTCGCCGATCACGGCGAGGATTTCGCCGGGGTAAAGATCAAAATCGGCCTGGTCCAGTGCAACGACGCGGCCGTAGCGTTTCACCAGGTTGCGTGCAGTGAGGATGGGTTCGGTCATACTGAGATCTTCCTAATCCACTGGTCGATCGCGACCGCCGAGATAATGAGCACCCCGATCAAAAAATACGTCCATTGGGGATCCGTACCGATCATGCGCAGCCCCAGCGAAAAGACGCCGACAATAAGGGCGCCGAACATCATGCCGAGGATCGAACCGCGACCGCCGAAGAGCGATATGCCGCCGATCACCACAGCCGTTATGGATTCGATATTGGCGAACTGTCCCGCCGTGGGCGATACGGAGCCGATGCGCCCGATCAGCACCCAGCCTGCCAATGCGCAGATGAGGCCGGCGCAGACATAGACCGAAATAAGGGTGCGTTTTACACGTACACCGGCAAGCTGGGCCGCTTCCGGATCATCGCCGACGGCATAAACATGGCGTCCCCAGGACGTATGGTTGAGAATGTAGTGGAGCACAAGGACGAGCAGCACCATGGTCACCACGCCCAGTGTCAGGACGGCGCCGCCGATCTTGATTTTTTCACCAAACAGCTGAAGCAGCGGGGCAGCCTTGGAAATATCCTGGCTGCGGATGGTCTCATTGGCTGAGTAGAGAAAATTGGAGGCAAGAACGATCTGCCACATGCCGAGTGTGACAATAAACGGCGGCAGACGCACCAGTGCGATGAGCGCGCCGTTGATAAATCCGCACGCGCCGCCGACGAGAAAGCCACACAGGATGGCGATTTCCACCGGAAAGCCGTAGCGGAAAGTGAACTGGCCCATCACCACCGACGACAGCACCATAATGGCACCGACCGAAAGATCGATGCCGGCGGTCAGAATGACGAGTGTCTGCGCGGCGCCGACAAATCCGACGACCGCCACCTGCTGCAGGATGAGCGTAAGCGCAAAGGGTGAAAAAAACTTGGTGCCGATGATGGCGCCAAATATGACCAGCGACAGAACGAGAACGACAAGCGGGACGGCCGCGGGGTTGGAGTGCAGCATGTGCTGCACATGTTCCAGATTCGAGCGCTTCGTATGCTCGAAGGACGCGACGTCGGTGGCGCTTTGATCCAGAACCTGCTCGAATTCCTGGCCTGTTTTATTGGTGGTTTCAGGCATAACCGATTCCCCGATTGTGTGACCGCGCTGTGCGGGATATCAAGCCGCGCTCTGGTGGAGGCGTCCGCCTGACCGGTCCATTCTCGGCAATGCGCGGATTTTGTAAACCGACAATGACGATCCGGGCATAGCACTGCCCGGATCGAGGATTGTGTCGGGTTCAGGTCAGCCCCAGCACTTGTCCATGCCTTCTTTCGTATCGATGGACTGAACGCCATCGACCGGCTTGTCGGTTACAAGCGCCACACCGGTGTCGAAAAAGTCTTTTCCGGCGGTGGGTTCGGGCTTGCTTCCGTCCTTTGCCCAGGCTGCGATCGCCTCAATACCAAGTGCTGCCATGAGCAGCGGATATTGCTGTGAGGTCGCACCGATAACGCCCTCATTGACGTTCTGCACGCCGGGGCAACCGCCATCGACCGAAACGATCAGTACGTCACCTTCTCGCCCGACGGATTTCAGCGCTTCATAGGCGCCGGCTGCCGATGGTTCGTTGATGGTGTAGACGACATTGATGCCCGGGTCCTTCTGTAGAAGGTTTTCCATGGCCGTGCGTCCGCCTTCCTCGTTGCCGGCAGTGACTTCATTGCCGACAATGCGTGAATCCGTTTCGTCGCCCCATTTGGCCGGATCACCGAGATCGATCCCGAAACCTTCCAGGAAGCCCTGGTCCCGCAGCACGCCGACCGACGGCTGGCTGACGGCGAGATCGAGCATGGCGATTTTTGCATCCTTGGCATTGTCGCCAAGGGCTGCGGCGGCCCATTGACCGATCAGCTTTCCTGCCAGGAAATTGTCGGTCGCAAATGTCGCGTCGGCCGAGTCGATCGGCTCAAGCGGCGTGTCGAGCGCAATGACTAGCAGACCGGCATCGCGGGCCTGGGTAACAGCCGGCACGATGCCTTTCGTGTCAGACGCTGTGATGAGAATGCCTTTTGCGCCATCGGCAATGCAGGTTTCGATCGCCGCAACCTGGCTTTCGGAATCGCCGTCGATCTTGCCGGCGTAGGATTTCAGATTGATGCCAAGCTCGTTGGCCTTTGCGGTCGCACCTTCCTTCATTTTGACAAAGAAGGGATTGGTGTCGGTTTTGGTGATGAGGCAGGCTCCTATGTTCTGGGCCTGCGCTGCGCCAATGCCAGAAACGCTTAGCGCTATTGCGCCAAGGCTTGCCGATATAAGTGAACGTTTCACGATGTTCCTCCTGATTCATACAACATTGGCTGCCCTGCATTGCACATGGCTGCCAATGGCCTCCTGAACGCTGCCCCGCGGCACGGCAGCAGCCGGGCACGAAGACCAAAGCGTTGAAGCGGAGTGCCGGCGGCGCGACGCCAATACCGCAATTTCGGTTTGCCGGTACACTCCCCTTCACAGGCAATCACATACCGAAACGGCCTGCTTGTCAATAAATAAATCCACTTGATTTATTTATTACATGTGCCAAATTGAATGCGTATAGAAGAAATTGTGATCGGCTGCGTCTAAGATGAACGGGTCGCGCCGATTAATGGTGGGGAGAATCTATTTGACTACGCGGCCGGACGATACGGCACTGGAAATCAGCAAGCGGATCAGAGATCCCAGTGGAGGCTCGAACCAGACACGCGTGCGGGCTCACAACGAGCGCCTTGTCATGTCGCTGGTTCGCCGCCATGGCAGCCTCCCGAAAGCTGACATTGCACGTCGAACCGGGCTTTCAGCACAAACCGTGTCTGTCATCATGCGTGCGCTAGAGAAGGATTCGCTCCTGATAAGAGGTGAGCCAGTGCGCGGCCGTGTCGGCCAGCCGTCGATCCCCATGGCGCTCAATCCCGACGCTGTATTTTCGATCGGACTCAAGATCGGCCGGCGCAGCGCAGATCTTGTGTTGATGGATTTCATAGGCGGTGTCCGCCGCCAATTGCGCCAGACCTATGCATATCCTTTGCCCGATCCGATCATGGCGTTTGTCGAAAATGGCCTCCAGCAGCTGCGTGCCGAACTGAGTGTTGAGGCGCAGCGCCGAATTGCGGGAATCGGCATTGCCTCACCTTTTGAATTGTGGAACTGGCTCGAACAGGTCGGCGCGCCATCGGATGAAATGGATGCCTGGCGTAACTTCAGCTTTGCCGACGCAATGAAACGGATCACCGATCTGCCGGTCATCGTGCAAAACGATGCGACCGCAGCCTGCGGTGCGGAGCTGGTATTTGGGAGAGGCGCTGAATTCACCGATTTCGCATATTTTTTTGTCGGCTCATTTATTGGCGGCGGGTTGGTCCTCAACCATGCGCTTTTTCCGGGCAGTCAGGGAAACGCGGGCGCCTTTGGTCCGATCCCTGTGCCCGGTCCCAACGGTGAGCCGCAGCAGCTCCTGAATCGGGCGTCGATATTTGTGCTGGAAAACAGGCTACGGGATGCCGGGATTGACCCGTCACCGCTCTGGCTCAGCCCCAACGAATGGCCGGACTACGGAGATTATCTGACCGGCTGGATCGATGAGACAGGCCGCAATATTGCAATTGCCATTGTAGCGATAGGCGGCATTATCGATGTTGAGGCCGTTCTGATCGATGGCGGGTTTCCCGGCTCCGTTCGCAGACAATTGGTTGCGACGGTTTCAAAAGAGTTGGAAAAACTGGACCTGCAGGGCATTACGGAACCGCGAGTGATCGAGGCAGCGGTCGGCAGCGAGGCGAGAGCCATCGGCGGTGCAAGCCTGCCGATATTCGACCGGTTCATGATCGACCAGAATGTCCTTGTCAAGGAGCCGGTCTGACGGTTTCCGGTTGAAAGGAAGAACGGCCCGGCAAGTGCAGCCGGACCGTATTGCGTGTGGCAGGCCAAAAGGCGTTCGCCCTGATTATCCCTTCTGGTCCGGTTGAATCGGCTGGACGGGCTGCAGCGGTTTTTTAACGGCTGCCTTTTCGCCGTGCTTTTTCATGCGGTGTTCGGACCGTTTGCCGTGGTGCTTGCCGCGCTTCTTGTCCGCCTTGGTCACAACGCCGTCACGATTGCGGTCATGCTGTTTGACGAAGTCGCTGGTGCGCTCACTATATTCTTCCTGGGTGATCTTGAGATCACCATCGGCATCGAGCTTTTGGAAGCCACGAACAATGCGGTCGCTGTTCATATCCTGCCAAACGGTGACAAACTCCTCGAGCGTCACGGCCTGGTTGCCATCAGCATCAGCGCCACTGAAAAGAGACAGGCGCACCTCGTCAAATTCCGCGCGGGTGATCTTGCCGTCCTTGTCGACGTCAAATTGCTCCATCAGCCGTTCGGCGCCACGGCCGCCATGGCGCGACCCACCGCGCTTGGCCATTTTGCCCTGACCTTTTTTCGCACCGGCACTTTCGCCCTTTACGGGTTTGGTCAGTTCGCCATTGCCATCACGGTCCAGGCGGTTGAACATGCGGTCTGAGGCGGCGTTGAATTCCTCGATTGTCACAGCGCCGGCACCGTCGCGATCAAGGCGCTGGAATGCGCGAACCATGCGCCCGTTGGAACGCTCGCGCCAGGCAGCCCGGTAATCTTCAAGGGTGATGACGCCATCTTCGCCGGCAATGTTGTTGAAGCGCTCGACGATAACCGCGTTGACTTCATCCTGCGTAATAACACCGTCTTTGTTGGCATCGTAACGCTCAAACGCTCGTTTCATGCCGCGATGGCCGCGCTTGCTGTATTTTCCCTGACCGCTGTGGGCCATCCGTTTTTCGGCGACTGGCTTGCTGTCGGCCACGGTTGTCTGGGCGAGTGCCGGCACCAGGCTTGCGCCAAGGAACGTCGTGGCCAATAGGGTAGCGGCAACCTTCTGGGTGGTTTTCATCGCTGCTGTCCTTTCGGTTTATTGTTGCGATGTTCAAAAGCTAGTTCGAACTTGTCGCAAAACTACAGGCCAAAGGGCGCCATTGTGTCGCCAACTGTCGCGGCAGGGCTGGCTGATACATTTTGTTACAATTTCTATTTCCCCAATGGCGTGCGAGCCGCTAACTCTTTGAACAATGGAAGTTGTTTTCAGCTAGCCGAGAGTCTGAATTGCATGAACGAAGTCAGCGCGCACATCCTGGTCGTCGATGATCATCGCGATATTCGCGAGACGCTTGCGCGTTATCTCGTCAAAAACGGCCTGCGTGCATCAGTCGCCGACGGCGCGGCGCAGGCGCGCAAAATACTGACCACAGCATCCATCGATCTGGTTGTGCTCGATGTCATGATGCCGGGTGAAGACGGCTTGTCGCTTTGTCGCTATCTGGTCGAGAGCGGCGGTGCCCCGGTTATTCTCCTGACCGCCATGGCCGAAGACACGGACCGGGTTGTCGGGCTGGAGATGGGTGCTGATGACTACGTCACGAAACCCTTTAATCCGCGCGAATTACTTGCCCGAATTCGAGCGGTGCTGAGACGCACATCGCAGGCCCAGAAGGAGCGCGACCCGGTGTCCAGCGAGCGACTGGCATTCGATCGCTGGGTGCTGGACCTTTCAAGGCGTCACCTGGTTGGCTCCGATGACGTGGTCACGCCGCTGTCGACAGGGGAGTTTCAGCTTCTGGTCGCTTTCCTGAAACGACCGAAAATGGTTCTGTCACGGGACCAGTTGCTGGATTTGACGTCAGGCCGCAGCCCGAATGTCTTCGACCGGTCCATCGACAACCAGGTGAGTCGGTTGCGTCGAAAGATTGAGCAGGACGCGAAGAAACCGGAACTGATCAAAACCGTCTGGGGAGGCGGTTACACATTCACTGCCGACGTGCGGGATCCGGATTCATGAACTGGAGGCGCATTTCCATCATACCGCGCAGCCTGGCCGGCCAGCTGATTGCACTGATCCTTGCTGCAATCGTCGTCTCGCAACTGTTTTCCTTGTGGCTGTTCACGGATGAGCGTCGCCTTGCACTGCTGGAGCTGGCTGGTGGACGGGTGGTCGCGCGAACCGCCGCCCTTGTCGAACTCCTGGACGACACGCCCGTTGAACTGCACAACCAGATCCGGCAGGCCGCGTCCAGCCCATTGAGCTACTACTGGATTTCCAACCAGCCGGCGCTGGCTAAAAGCGGCAGCGGACCAACCGTCCAGCGGATCCGTCAACGCCTAGTCGATGAGATCGGCAGCGAGCGTGAAATCAGGACACAGATTGGCAAGAACATTGCCGTTCCGCGTTATCATCGGCAGCGCGCGCGCGATTCCGGACGGCAACAGAAAAAGAGAGCGACACGGCTCATCCCGATTGTCGTCGCCATGTCGGTACAGCTCGACAGTGGCCGCTGGCTCAACATGGCCGCCAGTCTGAATATGCAGCGCAATTCGCTCCAGCGTGTGCTTGTTTCGATTGGCGTTATGGCCGTCGCAATAACATTGATCATTGTCTTCACCGTGAGAAGGCTGACAAGACCCTTGCGCAATCTGGCCGAGGCCGCCAACCAGCTCGGGCGGGGCGCCGAGGGATTGCAAGTCCCCGAAGCCGGCCCGCGGGAAATCAGGAGCGCCATCAACGCCTTCAACGTCATGCAGGAGCGGCTGACACGATACGTCCAGGATCGAACCAGCATGCTGGCGGCGATCAGCCACGATCTGAGAACCCCGATCACCTCGCTGAGGATCAGAGCGGAATTTGTTGACGATGAAGAAAACCGCAACCGCATCATTGCAACGCTCGATGAGATGCAGCGCATGGTCGAGGCGACACTGGCATTTGCCAGGGACGAAGCGAACCGGGAAGAACAGAACCGGGTTGATCTCGGTGAATTCCTCGATGCCATCGTCACCGATTATCAGGATATGGGTCAACCGGTCAGTTTTGTGGCGCCGCGGCAGGCCGGTGATCAGCGCACCATCGTCACGTGCCGGCCTATCGCCATGAAACGGGCGCTGCGCAATCTCATCGACAATGCGGTGCGGTATGGAAATGAGGCGGTCATCGGGTTTACTGCACGGGACGGTTCCATTTCCATTACGGTATCGGACACCGGTCCGGGGATTCCCGAGGGCCAGTTGGATGAAGTCTTCGAGCCTTTCCTTCGGTTGGAAGGCTCACGCAGCGAAACGACCGGGGGCATCGGTTTGGGTCTGGCGATTGCGCGATCCAATGTTCACGCCCATGGCGGGACGCTGCGGCTGGAAAATCGCAAGCCGAACGGACTGATCGCGACCGTGACTTTGCCCGGAGAAGCCGGCTAACCGATCAAGCGGTGTCAATGGTGTCGCGGTCTATGCCAGGACAGTCTCGGTGAGAAATTTTTTGTAACGCGACGAAAACTGCTGCCGGGAAAATGCCTGTTTCGCATGGCTCTGGATCCCGCTGATCTGCTGCAAAAGCTCCGTATCCGAAATTGCCAGTGCGGCGTCGATGGACGTTTCGATTGCAGTAAGCGAGAGATCTTCAAGATACATTCCGCTGCCCTGCGGCAAATCGATCCCTGTCTGACGCGATATGATCGGATAAAAGCCGACGGTCATTGCCGTGGTGACCGCCGTTGACATTCCCTCCGAGGCCGACGGTTTGATGATCGCAAAGGATTGCTCGGCGATCGCTCTGAACTCCTCACCCGCAAGATCGAGAAAGCCGTGAAATTCGATATTGTCCGCTTCGAATAATTCATGGTGATAGGCCCTGGCGAAATCACGTTCGCCGCCGCCGCCCACAATATGCAGTCGGATGTCGTTTCGTTTCCCGAAGATTTCAAGCAGCAGATCGAGCCCCTTAAGGACAGCGCCGCCGCCGCCCAGCCAGACAAAGGCGCGCGGGTTTGCGATTGAGGTTCTGTCGATGCCGGTTGCGACCGATGCCGAAGCGTTGAGACAGGTTGTCTTTGTTTGAATTTCAGCAGGATAGGTCGACAGTGTCACTGCATTGCCGATCAGGCTGACGTGGTCGGCGGCGGCGAGTGAGGCGTCGTAGGTTGTTGTATCGGATCCACGTCTTGGCCGGCAGGTGGCGCCACGCCGGATCTTCAATTCTGCGAGGCGTGCTGTTTCGCATGCAATCAGAGACGGTACATAGGATCCCGTCGCGTGCACCACTTTTTTGCATTCCTGCGGAAGATGCGGTTTCAGCCGGCTTAGATTGCCGTGGATATCTATCGCGATGTGATAGGGTCGTTTCGGCACGAACCTGTCGTTCAGAAAATGAATCCCGTCCACATTGTACCCGAGATTGTGGAGCGTATGCGCAATTTCGCGGTATTCCCATTTATTGGTATGCCCACCAAAGAAGAGGTCGTTTTCATCGAGATGCAAACCTTCGTTGAGATAACTCAGCAATGCATATTTATTGCTGTCAGCGTGATGGAGAGATTCAACCCGCTGGCGTTTGCGATAGGATTTGGACCATCTTTTAACTCGCATATCCCAGATGACTTGACAAACACGGCCTGATAGATTCTGGTTTATTTATTGAAATCAATGGATTAGGCGACGGATATGTCGGTTTATGTGGGTGATGCCAAGGGTGAATCGATTTCGGCGCCTTTGGGGGTTGGATTTGACCGGCGATTGAAGCTCCAGTTCCACGGTGCAAAGTTGAGTTCGGATGGTGGGTTGTTGTTGTTTCGGGAACTGGATGATGCCCTTGGTCTGAGCAAGATGGCGTCATGGGAATTGCGCGATAACCGCATCGGCAGGAACTCTCGTCATGGAAAGCTTGCTATGTTTCGCCAATCACTGTTTGGGCGTGTTGCAGGATATGACGATGTCAATGACGCCGGTCGGCTTGCCCGTGATCCTGTGATGCGAGTGATTGCCGGTGGGAAGAACTTTGATCGATTTGCAGCATCAGAAAGCCAGATGGGAAGATTTGAGACAAATACTCTGACTGCCTTCAACAACCTCGCGGGATTGACTGATCTTTCCGGCAAGTGGATTGACCGGGTGCAACGCTTGCGCAAACGTCCCAATCTGATCCTGGATATCGATAGCTCCGAGAGTCCGGTTCATGGGAATCAGGAAGGTTCCGCCTATAACGGTCATTTCGCCAAGACCTGTTATCATCCGCTGTTCGTCTTCAACCAGCATGGCGATCTGGAACGCTGCTCACTGCGTCCCGGCAATGTTCATAGCGCGGATAATTGGCAGGCCGCACTTGATCCCGTTTTCAAGCGCTACCGTTGGTCTGGCCTGTGGCGCAGATATCTGCGTGCTGATGCCGCTTTTGCCATACCGGAACTTTTCGACTATCTGGAAGCTAATGACTTCGGCTATGCCATCCGGCTGAAGACCAACAAGGTTCTGCAGCGCCGCATAGCACACCTTC
>JAAEOH010000310.1 GCA_024244645.1 Hyphomicrobiales bacterium | reverse complement strand
TCCCGACGGACAAAAAACGGGTTCAGGATCGAAATTGGACAGCTTCCGAACCAAAAACCGCCAAATCCATACGAAAACTCAAATCGCGGGCATAAGAGCCGCGTTTCCACACAGCCTCTCCGCATTGCAGTCCTTTGTGTCATGAATTTTGCCTTTCGGAGGTGTGCGGTGCCGCAATTGTCAGCTTCGAGCCCGTTCACGACCTTGAAGCGGTGTCGCAGATGCGATGATCCTGACCGAGTTGAAGGCGCAATTTTGACCCATTCCTGACTCTTTGCTTCCTTCCCATGAAGACTGACAACGTCGGCGGTTGGCGAGCTTGGCGATGGCGAATTCCGGGAAACCGATTGAGCCAGTGGAAAACACATTACCGTCTGGGGAGACAAGGCCGCGGGATATTGGTGTTATCCACCGAGCACGATCTCGCAAACAGCGGTTTTGTCAGGATCCATCACCAGTGCCCTGCCGTTCCCCCAAAGGAGGATCTCGCCGCCGACGGGTTCAGCCGGCACGGGGTCCTTGCCCGGAACCCAGAAACAAGTCTCGCCGTCGTTCCTCGTCGCGCGACAGGCGGTTGAATCGATGCTCGCAACAGCGCGCGCGATATTGCCGTAGTCCGGTACCGTCTCAAGCAATTGCTGGACTGTGTTCGTTCGCGTATCGATCGCGATCAGATTGCTGCGCCTTCCATCCATCGCATAGACCACATCTCCGAACAGCGCTGGCGCGATGATCCCGTGGTCATTCAGTCAGATCGGATCGAATGGCAGGCCATCGGTCTTGATAGCCCTGTTCTCCGTCGCGATTGCCTCATGCGACTGGCGCTCGACATTCTTGAGCGAAACCAGTTCGACCCATCCGTAACAGCCGATCGCAAGCTGAAACTGGTCAGTCGCATTGCCCGGAACGACAAGCATGTCAAACACGTCGAGACCTGTCACCAGAAGCGGCTGAAGGCCCCCGGGAACGAGTGGCGCGTCCGGTTCCAGCGAAACGAAGAATTGGGTCAGAAGGCCCCGGTCGGTCGCGCCAATCAGACAATCCCCGCATGGGGACAGCACCACCAGCCCGTCAAATTTCCAAATCTTATCGGTCCATCCGGTGTTCAGGTTGACGCCGAAGACACGCGCGTCTTCGTCAACGAGGACGATTTTGTGCCCGGCCATCGATGCGCCGGAAACATCATCCGGCAGGTCCCCGTCAAGATCGACGAATCTGACTGAAAGGTCATGGCCCGGCGTCCAGTGCAACCGGACAAGGCGGCTCAGCTTCCGGTCCAGCATAACGATGTGGTAGCCCGCAAAACCGCGGTAGACGCCGCGCCCGGCCACTAGGAATTCGATTTTATCGGAACAGATTTCCGACAGGGACAGCGGCTTCATCGTCTCGCTCCACTTCGCTGGAGTGTGTTAGCGGGCGATCTGAAGCCCGTCCAGCGGCCACAAACCTGCCGGGCATTCCCAGAACCGTGAGAATTCTATAACCTCGCCAACATCCATTTGGAGAAGTTGGCACGTCGCGCCAGTACTGATCGCCATGGCATGACCGGCCAACCGGAAACGTTGGAAGGATTTGCTATGCTTCGGTTCTTGGGTTCTTCGCGGGCGACATCAATATTCACGGCGTTCGCGTTTCTGGTAGCGCTCATGTCACCGATAGCGTCGGTCCAGGCCCAAAACGAAACCGCGGCATCAGATGATCTCGCACAGCGCCAGGAAGAATACAGGGCGGTTTCGGAAACGCTTGACCGCTTCTACGCCGGCGTCGAAGTGATTGATCAGGCCATTGACAAATCCCGTTTCGAAATTGATGCGCTGGCGCAAAAACTCGGCCCCGACCCGGCCGCGATGCTGGCATTCGTGCAGAACGAGATCGCCTATGAGCCCTATGTCGGCAACTTGCGCGGCGCCCGCGGCGCTTTGGGCAGTCGCGCCGCCAATTCCCTCGATCGCAGCCTGCTGCTCGCCGCGCTGTTGCAGCATTCGGGCTACACCGTCGAAATCGCCAGAGGGCGGCTGAGTGAAGTGCAGGCGATGAAGCTGTTGCAGCGTGTTGGTCAGCCGATGCCGGAACTGCCGGACCCATTATCTGTGGACGCCGTTCTGTTGGAAAATTTGATCGATGCAACCGGAATGAATGTTGATGAACTGCTCGTGGGCTTACAGGAGACCGAAGATCAGGGCAGAGCAGTCGATTTGGAGCTGCAGAGGCGAGTCAACGAGGATGAAGCATTCCTTGCCAGCAAGTTGGCAGAGGCTGGAATTGCGATTCGCCACCCCACAAAATTGATGTCGCTGGTGCCGATGGTTTCAGAGCATTTTTGGATTCGTTACCGCTCGGGGGCTGGTGAATGGGTCGAGCAAGACCCCTCCTTTGTCTCGCAACCGCTCCCCGATACTGGGGTGATGATTGAAACAACATTTGCTCCAGAACAGATACCGCTCGAACTCAAACACGAGCTTTCAGTTCGTATGATACTGCGAACGGCAAAAGGTGACACAACAAAAAATCACACACTGATCGAACAGAAATTTCCCGTTTCCGGACTTAGTGGCGGAAGGATCCGATTGGCCAATTTATCACTGCCGTCTGCAGCTGACGGTATTTTGTCTGGAAAGACCATCGAGACTGCCCTTTCGGAAATATCAGAAATTGCAACCGTTTTGACAATTGGAACGACAACAAAACTGGGCAAATTCTTCAATGCAAGTGGCCAGATTTTTGACAGTCCGCCAGGCTCGGATACCGGCCGAGCCGAGCGGTTAAAGAAACTCGGCGAAACGGGTTTGGAAAAGCAGTCAGGAACTTTGGAAACACTTTTCGATGAACCGATAGATCCCGCACGGGCAGACAGCAATTCGGTCCGCAATATCAAAGCACAATGGGTTGAGTATGAGCTTATCTCGCCGACTGTGAGCGGGACGTCCGCAACCCGTACTTCGGTCCGTTCGATCTATCCACCAACCGGCAACACGACCAGCAAAGCGCCAGGCGAAATACTACAACACATGGTCTGGTCGGCAGACCTTTTGCCGATTACCGGTCCCATGAATATCCATCAGTTTGGGAATTTCCAGTCTCGTACGATTCTGTCCGGGCGGGATTCAGCCTCTGCATTCCTGCGTCAGGCTATGCAGCTTCCTGTTGATTTAAAAGCAGTAACTCAGTCCGGATATGCCTCTCTGTCGCTAGCGCTTTTTGTGACCGCGCTGACTATGCGTATGAATGCAACATTTCCCGATAATTTTCCTAACTCTTTAGTAGTTTGGGACAATGCACAGCTAATTGCATTTGAATCGAGAATCTTTGTTCATCCCGTTGGACCGGCAACGGTCGCTGAGGGTTACGACATTGTTGCGATCGCTCCCAACATCATCTCGCGGGGAAAAACCGAAGACGCCACCGCGATTGCAATTCAAATTGGTTCACTTGCAAATGCTTTGGAGCGGTCGTTGATGAAGCACCGTTACGGATCAGCTGCAAGCAATTCACCACAGACTGCACGCAATACGGGCGAGTTAATGCGAGCGGCAATCAGACAGAATGTAGATATTGTTACGCTGAAACCGGACGATAACCGTACAACTATCTTCGAACATCTGACGCCACCGCAGGGCGAAAGGGGTCGTATCTCCGAGGCACTGGAAAACGGCTACGCTGTCATCGCCCCGGTTGCTCCGGTTATCGTCACGGGTGCCGTTGAACCCATGTTTGGTTGGTGGCAAGTCAATTTGGCATCAGGTGAAATCATTGGCGTGATGGAAGGCGGCCGCGGCTCTGACCAGGTTGAATCTGTGGGACTACGAACCTCCATAGTATTGGGAGTGGGCACGACATTGGCCTGCATAGTGGTTATTCCACCCGGAAGTGGGTCTTCGGCAGGACTTGGCCAGGTTGTGCCGTGTGCAGTAACAGGCGCATCCGTCACCGCCGGACTGTTCGGAGCCATTGGCGGAGTAGCGTCCGCTTCGATAGCAGTCCTTGCCACAATGGTTGCTGGAATACCTGCATTGGTTCAAAGGGGCGCAGCAATTACTTCGGGATTGACTACTCCCTCAGCAGGGGGAGGAGGCGGTACGCCCACCCCCGAGCCCGCCGGAACACCATCTGCACCGAATCCGGGAACACTTCCCGCTCCCATGTGGGGTCAAGATGTGATGGTTCCCGGTGACTGACAAATACATTCGAAATTCAGGGAAAACCGCACGGATTGCGATTTATTTTGCACTGTTTGTAGCATTGCAGGTATCTCCGGACCATGCCATGGCACAAATAGCCGATGAAGGCGCCACCATTGTCGAACGGATGAAGCGGGCGTCTGCTCAAGTCACAAACTCCCCTGCTTCAAATAACGCAACCTGTTTCAATTCATCTGGCACTCAGATGGCTGCCTCAATCGGCAACGCCCGACTCAGCGTTGCGATTTCCTCACACTGCCAACCCGACAATACCGGCGCCCGGCAACCGGCAGATGGAAATCGATACTTTATTGTCGAGGGCCGCGTTTCCAATCGCTCCGAAACCAGCGCCATCACCCTGCCGCCGCTCGCGGACCTGCTCGTTCTGCAATTCAATGCAGGGCAAGCCGCGTCACCCGATCCAGCATTTGAAGATCGTCCGGGCTCCGAATTTTCCAGGCGCCCGCTGCAGCCCCTTGACGACCGTGCGTTCACGGCCGTCTTCGAAGTACCCGCCGGTGAAATCGTCAGACCTGTGCTGATTGTACCCACCGCTGAAGGTGTTCTTGCTGTGTCGCTGGACGCCGATGCAGACACGCCATCAGTCAATTCTGCAGTGCCGGTGGATGACAACGGCCTTTCAATCGGTGTTATCGATGTTGAACAGGCCGACTGGATCGGCAACCAGACGGCGCCTGATGGCCAGAAATATCTGATTGCCACGCTCCAGTTGCAGATGAACCAACCGAAGCGTCTCGACACGGGGATCGTCAATTTCATCAGCCTCGAGGCCGCCGGTGGAGCGCCATTGGCACCGCTGCCAGCCCCCGCTGCAGACAACGACTGGTTTGGCGCCACCCAGACGGTCTTTCCCGGTGTGCCGGTCACCGGGCGCGTTTTATTCCAGGTTCCGGAGAATTCGGAATACGCAATTCTCTACGATGGCGGGCTTGGGCAAATCGAACTTGCGCGGAGCGGCGCTTCGCCCAACGAGATTGAATTGAATTCCCCTGCTCCCCCACCTGCCCCCACAGCCTCAGCCCACGCCGACGATCTGACGGTTCCCCTCGAATACTCCGTCAATCCGGACGGCAGCGAAATCAACGTTGCCCATCAAGATTTTCTGTCCTGGCAGATCGGCGGAAAACCGGCGCTGACTGACGGGACCATCGAGATGACGGGCAAAATTCCACACGGCTATGAATATTGGCGCAGCGGCCACAACATAACTATCGGCTTTGCCCGCCCCTATCGCATTCATCGCCTGGCCCTTGCCCTGCCCAACGATACGGAGACGGTTCACGGATACCGGGTCGAGAGCTCCCTCGACGGCGAAACCTGGCAGACACTGGTCGACCGCACGGACGGCGGCCATCACGGCACTCAGAACATAGAGTTTGAACCGGTCCGATCCAGAATGATCCGGATCAGCGACCTGTTTGCAACCGGCGAATTCTTCTATCTGTCCGAAGTAAGAGCCTACACCCGCGATCCCGTCCCGAAGCTGGTCAACGAGCCTTCCGGATTGGAATTCGGCGGCGTTGTCGTCCAGACGCCGAGCGGGCCGAACGACAAGGAAAGATCAAAACTGATCGATGGCAATCCCGAAGCCTATTGGTTCGCGCATGGTGTGACTGACCCGGACTTCACGTTCCAATTCCACGAAGCCCGGCAGGCCAACATTAATGCGCTGGTGCTTCATACAGAGCATTATTTCGACAGTCCGGCCCGGGAATTCCGTCCGAAGCGCGTTCAGATCTGGACATCCGTAACCAGCCCCTATGCGGGTTACTCGCTGCTGGCGGATGTTGATCTGTCGCCAGGATCCCTCGTCCACCACATTCCGCTGCCGCCGACCGACGCAAAATTCGTCCGGCTGAAGGTGCTGGAAAATTTCGGCGAAGCGACTACAACGATCGGGAGCGTGGGTATCTACGAGACACCGGGTGATCGATCAATATTTGACGATTTTCTTATCCGCGCGACAGGAGACAAAGACGTCCTGGACACCTGGGTCGACCTGCCGGCACTCAACGCCGACAGGGATATTGCCGCGTTCGCCAGAGGCGGCCGTGTCATTTCAGCGTCCAATGGCCCGGCACCAAATGACGTTGGCAAAGTCCTGAACGATGAGAAGACTATACCGGCGGCCTATTTCGGCCAGTCGCCATCGGAAATCACATTCCGGTTCTTCCGCGAACGCGCCCCGATGGTTTCGCAGGTAAATATCCTGAACCGGGCGTTCACCGCGCCCGGAGGCCCGAAAGAGATCATCCTGGAATCAGCGATGGATATCAACGGACCGTTCGAGCAGATCGGGCCGACCTATGTTCTGACAAACAAGCTATACCGATGGTTTGTGATCAAGTTCGCGCCGAAGCGCCTGCGCTATCTGAGGGTGCGCATACTGTCCAGACATCCCGGTCATGCGGGCGCGATCGGCGAAATCCAGATCATCGAACCGCGCGGACCCGGAGAGCCCTCGATACTGGAACTGGAGACGCCTGAGGAATTGTTCGCCGGTTCCCGCAACATTGCTCACGAACTGCTCGGTGGTAAAGTCGGCGCCAGTGTACCGGACGGTCGTGAGGACTGGCCGCTCACCAACCTGACCGACGGATTATCCAGCGACCGTAGCGGGCTCATAACGCCATCTTTTGGATGGACTTCCATGCCCGGCGTGGAAAAACCGGTTGATCTGGTTTTCTCATTCGCGGACGAGCGCACAGCCACGATCGCCGGCCTGTCTGTCGATCCGTATGTGCGGATCGATCGCCCGGGCGGCGCAGCCGGTCTCGGTTTTTATGGCTCTGTCAAATATTGGCCGAGCGAATACGAGGTATTTGTCTCCAAGCAATCAATAAACGGCCCCTGGGAGAAGATCGGGCGAACCGAGGAAATCCTCCAGCGCCGCGGCAAGCAGGTCATCAGGTTCGCCGAACCGGTTGAAGCAAAACACCTGGCGCTTCGGTTGCTGGATAATTTCGACAAAGCCGATCAAAACAGAATCCAACTCGGCGAAGTCGAGATCTACGAAGCGCCCGTCACGTGCAGCCGATCCGTTGTATCCGGCCTGCCTGTCAATCTGGTTTCGCCGGAGTTTGGCGGATCGATTGTCCGCTTCCCTTCGCAGACCGGTAAATTCAGAGCAACAGCGCTCATCGACAGCGGATTCGCCGACACCAAGTTCGGAAACGGGATCTGGTATTCCGGCGATCAGACGAAACTGCCGGCCTCGGTAACCTTTGCGTTCCACAAGACGCAGGCCGCTAAATTCGACCAGATCAGTCTGCAGATCGACCTGCAGAACGATGCAGCGTTTCGCCCGAAACGGGTGCGCATCGAAGCGTCAACAGGTCCTGATCCGCTTCGCGGTTACAAGGAAATCGGCGTTTTTAATTTGGATCGCGACACAGCCGAGCACACCATCAAATTCGGGCAACATGTCCTGGCAAGATATGTCCGCATGACAGTGCTGGAGACATTCGGCGCGCCGGGCGTTGTGATTGCTGAAGTCTCCATCCCTGAGACGACCGATTGCATCGGATACGAATCCGTCAGCGTCATCGGACGTGCTGACCCTGTCCCTGAAACGTTTGAGCGGCAGGAAGCAGCACAGGTCGCCGGCGGTTTGAAGGAATCGGAACCCAATGATCGGCCAGAGAGCGCAAATCCACTCTCGATCGACCAGACCATTGCCGGCGCCATCAGTCCGGATTCCGATGTCGATTATTATGAGGTCGACTACGGTACCGCGACCAGGCCGCGGATAAGGGTCCGCGTGCGGGGCGATCCGAGCTTCAGGGCCGACATCGCGGTCGAGAACCTGTCCGGCGAGAGTCACGGGACATTTCATCCAGGCTCGAATGTCGCCGACACGGTTCTGCGCTGGGATCTGCCGCCCGACCGGTACCGCTTGCGACTGTCCCGGCCGAAAACCAGTGTCGTGCTCCTGTTCGACACAAGCGGCAGCATGTACGGACAGATTGACGCCTTGAAGGAGGCGGCCTCAATCTATGTGCGGGATCGTGCCGATCACGAGGAGATTGCGCTGGTCACGTTCGATAGCGGGGTCAGGACAATCCACGATTTTTCAACTGATACGGCCAACCTGGAAAAAGCTCTTGCAGCGGAGTTGAAAGCCAACGGGAACACGGCGCTCTATGACGGCATCCTCCATTCCCTCGATCTTCTGAAAGAAAGGCGCGGACAGAAGGCCATCGTCCTCCTGTCGGACGGTGCCAATACATCCAGTCAGGCTTCGCTTCCGGATGCGTGGGAACGCATCGCCGACGACGGCGTGCGTCTTTTCACGATTGCTCTCGGACAAGATCTTACCGTCTATAGCCATCGCACTGAAAATTATTCCGGGATTGGAGCGACGCCAAAGCAGCTACTGGAGCACTGGGCGCGGGCGACAGATGGCGCGCACTATTTTGCGCCCGGCGCTGAAGATCTGGCCGGCGTTTACCGCCAGGCTTCGCTGATCCTGCGTTCTGAGCCGCAGTACCAGTTGACACCGCTTTTGCCCGTGCCGGACGGTTTTCTTCAGGTGGCCAGCGAAGATGCAGATGGCAAACCGGCAATCGGCGCAGCCAATATCGTTCTGATCCTCGACGCGTCAGGTTCCATGCGCGGCAAGAATGCCGAAGGCATACAGAAGATGAAGGTCGCCAAGGATGTAATGCGCAGCCTCGTCAGCGAACTGCCGGAAAGCGCCAAGGTTGGCCTCAGGGTCTATGGGCACCGGTTGCCCCAGAAACCAAAATCTGCAAGCTGCATGGATACCGAACTCGTCGTCCCACTGTCACCGTTGGACCGGGTAGAATTGATCGATCAGGTCAATCGGCTGAAACCGAAAGGATATACGCCACTCGGTTATTCCATCTTCAACCTGCTTGTAGATTTTGCCCCGGTCGACGGGCGGAAAATGGCCGTTCTGATCACCGATGGGAAAGAGACTTGCTTCGAAAAGCCGGAATTGCATTTCCATCCCGTGACTGCGGTCAGGGAACTCCAGTCCGTTGGCGTCGACTTTCTGCTGAATATTGTCGGCTTCGATATTGCTGAAGACCAGACGCAGAAGATGCTGGCGGAAGTTGCCGGCCTCACAGGCGGACAATATTTCAGTGCGAGCACGACTGAAGAACTGATCAACTCAATTCGGCAGTCCCTCGCGCTGGAGTACGTTGTCCGCAATTCAGCCGGCGATATTGTCTCTGAGGGCCAGGTCGGCGGTAATCCCGTAGCGCTCCCGGAAGGAGCCTATGTCGTGGAGGCAAGAAATCAACCAGATCGCCAGCTTGGCAAGGCAATTGTGAAATCCGGCGAGACGACCCGGATAGTCATTACGAATTGACTGCAACTCACTTGCGTTTGCGCCACAACGAACACAGGCGCTCAATCCCGTCATATGCGAAGTCAGTCAGACGCGCGAGTGGCGAAAGTTGCAGATCGGCATAGCTCTCTTCCGGCCATGTGCCGAAGAAATAGTTTTCGATCTCCCAGCCTACCCGCAAATCGACGATATGTGTCTCTTTCCAGTCCACGAGCAAAAAGTGCTGATCCTCGCTCAGCGCATACAGCAGCTTTGCCATCACTTCCAATTCGTCGTCGCGTTCGGACCAGACTATGCACCAGATCGCCTTGACCATATCGTCCACTAGATCGGCAAAAACACCAGCGCTTTGTGAAGGCCCGAACCCGATGGCCCGGATTCCCACTTCCGCTTCATATTCGCTGAGTGGGTTGGTGATCTTTTCAAACTCGCTCGCATGCGGGCTCAGCAATTCCCTGAACCGCGATACCGTCATCTCCAAATTCGGAAGCTCAGGAGCTGCCGCACTGAAAGAGTACATTTTCGTCCATCCGACGCCGCCCGGAGCCACGTGCTTTTCGTTATGCTCCTCAAGCGCATAGATTTCCTGTCGACAATAATCCCACCATTCCACCGGCAGTACCTGGATCTGGCCGACATCATCCTCGTGATGGTAGAATTCGTGCATTATGCGTACTTCCCTTGGAGGATTATAGTCGCCTATGTCCTGCACCCGCAATTCCACTGAATGATCGGAAACCCCGTTGGCTCGTGACGATACCAGCATCAGCAAGTTTCTGAGCCTTGTGCTGCGCCACAGGCCGGAAGAGGCCAGATTGTCAATGGATAAAAACGGCTGGGTGTCGATTGCGGAACTGATCGACAAGGTGCCGATGCCCCTTACCAGGGACGATATCCTGCGCATCGTTAGCGAGAGCGACAAGCAGCGCTTCGCGCTTTCGGGTGACGGCTTGCGCATCCGCGCCAATCAGGGCCATTCGATCGATATCAACCTGAACCTCGAGCCGGTTAAACCACCAGACCTGTTGTTTCATGGAACGGCAATGCGGTTCGTCGCGTCGATCCGCGAAACGGGTCTTGTTCGCAAGAGCCGTCAATTCGTCCATCTTTCACAGGACCGGACGACAGCGACCGGGGTCGGACAGCGCCACGGCAAACCGACGATCCTCGTCATTCGGGCGTTGGACATGCATCTGGAGGGTTTTCGGTTTTTTGTTTCCGAAAACGGCGTTTGGCTGACGGACGTGGTTCCAAGCCAATATATTGACAATCTTGAGATATAAGAATGACTGGTTCTGATGCTGTGGACGGCTCCTCCACCGGCATCGCGATGTGCCAAAGTTGCGGTGTTTGAGGAACCGCCAGGAAGGAGCCATCCATGGAAAAGATTAGCACGATCGGTCTGGATATCGCCAAGAACGTTTTTCAGGTGCACGCGATTGATGAGGCCGGCAATGTCGTTGTGCAGCGGCAGTTGAGGCGGCGGCAGGTGTTGCCGTTCTTCAAGCGGCAATTGCCTTGCCTGGTCGGTCTGGAGGCGTGTGCCACGGCACACCACTGGGCCCGGGAGATCGAGAATCTGGGCCATGAAGTGAAGCTGATGCCGCCGCGCTACGTGAAGCCCTATGTGAAGCGCAACAAGAACGACGCCGCGGATGCGGAAGCGATCTGCGAGGCGGTACTGCGGCCGACCATGCGGTTTGTGCCGATCAAGAGCCCGGAGCAGCAGTCGGTGTTGATGTTGCATCGGACCCGGCAATTGTTTGTTCGCCAGCGCACGAGCCTGATCAATGCGATCCGCGCCCACCCAGCCGAGTTCGGCATTGTTGCCGGTATCGGGCGCAACGGGGTTGAGGTTTTGCTGGATCTCATTGCCAAGGGTGAAGATGAACGCATTCCAGAGGCGGCACGCGAATGTCTGATGGCCCTGGCCATGCAGCTTCATCTGGTCAAGCGTCAGATCCTTGAGGCCGACCGGCGGGTGCTTGCATGGCACCGGGCCAGCAAGGTGAGCAAAAGACTTGAAGCCATTCCAGGTGTCGGACCGCTCATCGCGACCGCACTCGTTGCCAGCATTCCAGATCCGAGCATCTTCCGCTCAGGCCGTGACATGAGCGGCTGGATCGGTCTGGTGCCGAAGCAGAACTCCACCGGCGGCAAGGAGAAGCTCGGCTCCATCTCCAAGGCCGGCAACCGCTATCTGCGCAAGCTGCTTGTGGCCGGCGCATTGTCGGTCATCAGGCGCGCCAGGACACTGGGCTACACAAAGCATCCCTGGCTGGTCAGGTTGATGGCGCGGCGCTCAACCAAGATAGCCGCCGTTGCGCTGGCCAACAAGATCGCCCGCATGGCCTGGGCCATGATGGCGCGCAACGAGACCTACAGAACACCGCTGGCGCAGCCGGCGTAGCACGGACAAACGAACAGGCGGGCCGAGTTCCCGCACAACGAGGTTGGAAAGGGCAATGAACGGATAACGCACCCTAGCCAGTCGGCCCACAGATCGGGACAACCCACTTGTGCCAGTGCGCCTCAAGAGCGCGTGCTTTTGACCGGGACCCGATCTGCGGAGAGCATTATGGCCAGCGGCATGAACAGTGCCGCATCAACAGGCCGAACACATGGCAGCTCCGACCAGCAGGGCGATATCAATCTAAACCCTTGACAGCAAGGAGCCGTCCACACATGGCACTCTCTTGCCGGTTGCTGCGGTACCGAAAACCAGCAGCTATCGGGGGGTAAGCCGCCGACCAGATCGTGCGGCCTGATTGGCAGAGGATGACCCCTTGCCGTCATTCACCGGTGAGATTTCCCCGCCGATTTACAAATAGCAGTTCAGGGGCGTTCGAACACGTAATATACGTAACCGTAAAAGGCGTTGAAGCGGCGAAACAGGTCGATTTCCGTTTCGCATTCGGCCGCGATGACCTTCAAATCCGCGTCATTCGACGATTTCACGTCGGCAATGACCTGTTCCATGGGGGTGTAGAACTCGGTTTCCCAGACTTCATCGGCCAATCGTTCGGCATGGATGAACCGCCAGCCTTGCTCCTCCGCCGCCGCCAAATTGCCAGATACGGTCCTCACCCCCTCGTAGTTAGTCCGCCAATACGCCCGCAGTTCCGCCGGCACCCGGGACGGATCCTGAAACCAAGTCGCCTCGGAAATCACAGCCACACCACTAGATTTCAAGAGTCGGCCGAATTCGGTTAGGGCGGTATCAAAACCAACCGTGAACACCGCCCCCTCCGACCAGATGAGATCGACGGAAGCCTTCGGCCAACCCGTGTCGAGCATATTGACGCACAGCGTTTCTACTCGGTCGCTCACGCCGGCGTCGGCTGCCCTCTTTTCGAACGCGTGGAGAAACGGCAAATGAATATCCACACCGCAAACCCGGATCCCGTTTTCCGCCAGCACGATCCCGGCCGCCCCACTGCCACACCCCATGTCGGCCGCGAAGGGCCATTCTGGTAGTCGGTGTTTTACCCGGTTGAAGATTCCGGCCGTTACAGTTGCCGATCCAGGACCTTGGCGAGGCATGCGCTCGAAAAAGTTGAAGAGCGCAGTCGGCGGGCCTTCATCCGTACCATCCATGGTGCCTCCAAATCCTGACCAAAAAGACCGTTGTTACCGTAACCGCTCAATAACCGCCAGATTTCATTTTCCGGACTGTAGGGTGTCGGCTCTTGGCACAAAGTGTCCGCACTCCACGCGCCGCAAATCAAACATGCGTCGTGGATGAACTTGGTCGGTATGTCCCGCTCAGCAGTCATTCAAGCCGTCAAAATTGTAAGCTAACACAAGTGCGTTGCCGCGTAGGTCCGCTCCGAGCCCATAGTACTCAATGCTGCACTCTGCACGAATGTCGACTTTTACGGTTTCGGCCAAAAAAGTGCCAAAATCAAACGGAGTTTTGCCCAGGGATTATGGCACAAGACTTTTAAGCGATTTTGGCGGCCAGGTCATTTGCGATAAATACGACTGTTCTTAGCCTGCAAGGGCGGAGTATAGTCAGCTTTAGGGTGATGTCGATCAACCACACGGCTGTTGGGCGAAGGCCAGCATCGTTGAAATGGCGAGAGTGGTCCGCCGCAAAACAGGCTGAGAGAACCAGTTCGGGTGCTTTTGCCGTGCCATTAGATGTTCCTGTGGGGAGTGTCGGTTGAAGCCAGTTGACGCTGTGATCTTGGACAGCAAGCTAGAGAGGACGACTGATGCATTGGTATTTCTACGCCGTATTTGGGATCATTTCCTTTGTCGGATGTGCCGCAGCAGGTGAACTGCATGATGCCGCCAGGAGCGGTGACGTTGCTGGCATCGATGCTGCGATATCAGGCGGCGTGGGCGTCGATGAATTCGATGACGGTGGGAAGACACCACTCTACGTTGCGGCTGAGAATCAGCAGGCTGGAGCGATCCGGGCCCTGCTAGCCAATGGCGCCGACCCTAACCTGTCGCGCAAAACCCAATATGTAGCGATCAGGACTCCGTTTCACGCGGCCATCCTCACGGGAAACGCGGTAACCGCCGGTTTACTGATTGATGGCGGCGCCGATCTGTATCTGGCGCATTATGAATTCGGTTCTCCACTGCACATTGCCCTCGACAAGGGGTTTGTTGAGGTCGAAGAGCTGTTGCGCAACGCAGGTGCCGCGAATTATCGCGCACCGCCGACGCGGCATCTTATCGCCGGCGCCGATATCGACTTTGGCCGACGGGTCGCCTTGCTGTGCAAAAAGTGCCATGCGCTGAAACCGGGCGAGGAACCCACCGGTGCCGACAGTGACTGGCCCGGACCCCCGCTGTACGAATTGCTTGGGCGGCCGATCGGCGGATTGGACGATTACGGCTACTCAGCTGCAATGTCCGAAGCCGGAGGCATTTGGGACTATGACAGGCTCAACGATTTTCTGACCAATCCAACTGCCGCAATTCCCGGAACCAATATGTGGCCCGAACTTCCAGCCGAGCGTCCGCGCGCAGCGTTGATTGCCTATTTACGTTCCATAACGACAGACCCGCCACCGTTGGACTAGCTGACGTGGTATGCAGCTTAGGTCGTGGCTCAGATACGCGATTTCCGATTTTGTCTCACCATTGTCTCCAATATAGCGGTTTCTTGAAATCCTCTAATTTCTCGTTTGTTTTCATATAGATATTTCGACGGAACACTGCCCGTTTTGGGCAATGCTCTTCAAAGCTATTGATAATTATGAATGTTATTACACCTCCGAAGGCAGAGGTCACAGGTTCGAATCCTGTCGGGTGCGCCAATAAATTCAACAAGTTAGTGAGATATTTTTTGACAAAATAAGGATTTTGTCTCGTATTTGTCTCATGATTCTTGAATAAATTTCCTGACAACGCTGCAAACGAACGCGTACGATTGCTGTTTTGAATGCGTGATGGCGCCGCGAATTGGGCTACAGTGCATTAGACAACGAGCGGGTACACGCACTGTAAAGAAGGACGCGTTGTCGCGCTTTCTAGGCGAGATCGCTTATGACTGGGTCGTAGCTCCCAATTATCAGCCTTAAACACCTCAGATGCGAGAGCCTCAGCCCTCTCGGGAGCTATATTGAACGGCGTGCGGCGGGCAAGGTTAAACTGCCCTTCCGTCGCCTGTTCTGTTGTTGTCATTTTAATGCGAAAGCTTCAACGCACGGCTCAGGGATGAGCTGCTGAACGGCGAGGTCTTCTACACGCTGAGGGAAGCCCAAATCATAATCGAAAGCTGGAGGAAACACTACAACACCAAACGACCACACAGTGCTCTGGGCTACCGCCCACCGGCCCCGGAAACCATCGTGCCGATGGATCCCAGGCCAATCATGCACTAACATTCAAACTGGACCACTCAAGTGGGGCTGATCAGGCTTGTGCGGCGATATATGATAGTGTTCTCCGCACCAACCTATCTTGGAATGGATTTTCGAATTGGCTGAAACTGAGAAAAAGTTGTGAGCACTAATCGATGAATCTGAGTTGTCTCTCGAATCTGGAGGATGGACCATGTCAAAGAGGTGGTTTTTTGCCTGGGCTTTGCTGCCGGCGATTTTCATAAATGCCGACGTGGCGGTCGCTGAAGTCGACGTCTGCGACGGCGTGCGCTTGCTGATGGACACAAGCGACCGTCAGCTCAGTTATGTTGATGTGGGTGAGAAGGGACCTTCAACAGGAGACATGCGGATCGGAAAAGCCAGCCTGCTCGATTCGAGCGGTGAGAAGGTTGGTGAAACCTTCTTTCGCGTCATGCTTTTGCACCCCGAAGAGGGCGGCGATTCCTTTTCTTCTGCGGGCACGCAGTATTTTCACTTTCCCCAAGGAAAAATCCACTTGGAAGTGCTCATCAACCAGTATGGGCCAGATGTCGATGATGTTGACACGATCCACCCGAGATCAGTCCCAGAGCCACCCCCCTTGCAGTTGGTCGCCCTTGGCGGCAGCGGACAGTTCGAAGGCGTCGGAGGAATCGTGTCCATGGAAAAGTTGGAGAACGGTTTGGCCTACAACTTTGATCTGAATTGTCCGTAATAGTGGATCTTCGTGTCTCGGGGTCCCTGGGCTGAACAACTGCGCGCGCCGGGTGCAACGGAGGAATCTCAACCGACATTTCCCAAGTAATCCATCAATCTGCGCTGATCGTAACCGAACTCCGTCTCCCATGGAATGAATATCGCTCTGCTGCCTTCCGACAGTCCCGATTTGATGATTTGGCGGGTGTTGGAAGCCCCTTTTGGCCAGTTTTGTTGTCATTTGAACACACCTCGCCTGTCTTTTTCACCGTACCGTCGATTATCTCGGCCTACGCCGGAACGGGTCTTCGTCGCAGGTCATCAATCAGGTCCAGTATTTTCTGGAACAAGCTTCTTGGCACCGCCACCTCGGCCAATTGGAAGGTGACGTAGCGACCATGGCGGACGACCTTGGCGCCGATTTTGATCAGCTTTTCCCGTAGCGTGGTTAGCGACCAATGTTCAATCCCAGATACGCCGGCCTAGTTCTTTTCCAGCGCCAGAAAAATCTGCGGCTGCGCAACCGAATACATGCGCGCCCTTGGGCCGCTGGTCTGAATTCGCAGGTCAAACGCCTCAGGGCTTGTCCGCAGCCGCTTGGAGACATACGCGATCTTGCGTTCCAGGTTCCGGTCACCAGCCAATGGCAGCATGTTGATGAAGGCGAAGGCGATCATGTCGCCCAGGTCATGACCGTAGACCCTCGTGGGCTGTTGTATCACTTCAGTTACACAAAAGTCTTCGCGGGATAGTGCCCGAACCAGGGCGGCCTGGCACTCAGGCTGCGGTGGACTTCCGCTCGTTAAGCCGATCATCTGGCCCAGTTTGCTTTTTGAACTGCGCAGTTTTCCCTCCCGGTCCAAGTCATAGTGATCAAAATATCCAATAGCCATGGACCCGGTGAAGCGGCCCCAGCCGGCACTGAAGACCATGAGCAGCCTTCCGCCCGGCACCAGGTGGTCCAAAGCAAAGGAAAGGACGCCCGGCGGATCGGCGGAAAAATAGAGGGAATGGACCGAGACGATGGCATCAAAGCGCTCTGATAGCTTGCCTGGCTCGGCAAGTTGGGCTGTAATCAGCTCGTCAATTCCGGAGTTGATTCTGCGAGGTACCGAGATCTGGGAATTAGGAGTGCCAACGACATCTGCATATTTGTCCAGGTCGCCCGCCATCGGATCCAGCGGCACAATACCCAGTGGCGCTGAACGACCTTCGAGCGCGTAGCTCATTGTCTGGCCATCGCCGCTGCCGATGTCCAGCACAAGGCCATCGTCAGGCAAAGCCAGGAGCGACTCGGCGAGCTTGGGCACCAACTGGTCACGCTGATCTGTCCCCAGCATCAAAACGGTGTCGCCGTGCTCCTGGGTACAAAAGAGATGAAATGGATCCGGCTTGGTCAGGCGGGAGAATGCCAATTCGGCTATCTGGAGGCCGGAGAGACCAGCAAATTCGAGCGCCAGGTTTTGTTCGCAGACGCTGAACAAGCTTTTTTGTCTGGCTAGATCGGCTGCGGTCAGCGGTATTTGGTCATTCATTGTCGCGCTCTTTGGCAATGATCCTGATGCGTTGAATTTGCACCCAGGACAGGCGTCAAATCAGGATGCGAATGCAGTCCTGATTTGAAGAACAAATGCGCAGCAGACCTATTACAAAGTTTGTCCCGCATATCAGTTTCGCAATCTTGGTCTCGTCAATGAATTTCTTGCAAAGCATAAAGTCGGCTCGTTTGTGCCAATATTCAGCTTTGCAAGAAATACATTGTAGAATTCGAGCTGAAATTGTGTGCGCAGCACAAACTCATCGAGTGCTGCTCCGATGACAATTGCTTGACGTGGACTTAGCTTTATCTGACATCTCCCAGATGGGTTTCTTCGTAGCATGAGAATGGCATGGGCCTTTCCTTTTTCAAAGTCGGTTTTGGTTTGGCGCAGCATCTAGACACTCTATGTAGGCATGTCACGTGCAAAGTCGGTGCTGTACGGTATCCCCCAGCAATGAGCGTACGGCATTTTGGAAAACCAATGTCGGAGATGCAGGACTTAGCGTAGTCGTTGGATCGCCTGGGAGACTTGAAGTGATTGCATTCAGGGAGATCGACGACACTGATCCAACGCTGGCATATTCCCCGATGGTCCAGGGGCAGGAAAAGATCTTCGCCTGGATCGCCGAACATGGCGGAATTCCCTTAACGCCTTCAAAGGCATTCAAGCGGGTCTTCGTGCATTGGGCCGCGGCGGAGTTCGATTGGCCGGGCTATACCGAAGCCGACCTCTTTACCGTCAACAAGGTGCTGAACGAACTGGACTTCCCACCACTCATGCTCTTGCACGACCTTATGATCGCGATGAAGCTCGGGCGGCACTACAAAGGCGAGTTCAAGCTGACAAAGGCAGGCAAGGCGCTAATTGGCCGCCCTGGCCAAATCTTCGCAGTCATTGTTCCATTCTACCTTTTCCGGGTGGATCACGCTCGGTTTTCGCGTTTCGACGATGAACCGATCCTCGGCAACTGGGACGTCTTTCTAAACGTGCTGAATGTCGAGACCGAGGACGGCGCCACCGGCGCCGACCTTCGCCGCGTGTTCTACGGTGAGCCCGAGAAGGGGCCGTTCCCGAGTTACGACGATGTACTTGGTAGCCTCTACGTCCAGGTACTCCGGCCGCTCTGCTGGGCTGGCCTGCTGTTCCGGCAGCGCAGTAAGGACCGTTTCCTAACGGAGAATGCGGTGTTCATGAAGACGCCGTTGTGGAAGGCGGCGCTGCAACTGGAGACGGACCGGATGGTGCAGAGCGCACCCCGGCATTAACGGCCCTGAGCGGACATCCGCAAGCCTAACGATATGCTGCATTGCATATTCTTAAAGCCGAAGTTCACGCGAAACGAATTCAGTTTGGTTGAGCGGCAGGTCAGCGGACTTGGCGGAATTCTCAACAGCATTCTGCGACCTCCGCTTTCAACCTAAATTCGGCTGTCCGATCCGCTCAGCCGGCGATCAGGGGCATGGCGGAATTCGCCCGAAGGGATTATCATACTGCCATGTCGATGATACTGCGCAAACTCGCCCGCCATGTTGCACAAAAGGCCGCGTCAGATCCCGAGGCAAGGGAGAAGGTGCTAAGGGCCGCTGGCGGCGTAGTTAAACAAGCCAAACAGATCGCCAAAGAAGAAAACCGCGCTTACGCTACTGGCAAGGCTTTCCGGCGGGCGTTCGATAAGCTGCAAAAGAACCGGTAGCACAGCAGTTTTTTCAGGACCGTTGCTCACAAGAGTGTCAAGTCGTCGTATCGGTTAGAGTCTGAAATCCTTCACATGAAAAGCCAAACCCAGTCGAGAATACTCGGCAGGGCATTGTCACATTAATGGACAGCGGCGTTGGTGTTTTCCAAGAAGCTCACTGGTCAAGCGGCCGCAGTCACTGATTGCCACGTGAGCATCGCCTCACCTCGAAATTGGCGAAGTGTCGTTCGTGAAATCAGATGGCGTTG
>JAAEOH010000309.1 GCA_024244645.1 Hyphomicrobiales bacterium | reverse complement strand
GTGAGGGATTGATAGAGCTCGCGTGGCAGTTCCTTTGATGGTTTGATCAGCGGCGCAACAACACTGGCAGTATCCTTGTTCGCAACCTTGGCCAGCAGCACATAGCGCGAATGACGCTCAACCAGCGTGGCAATGAAGCTGTTTTTCGATCCGGCGATCAGATCACCCTCCCAATGTCCGGGAACAGCACGATCTTCAACTGCCGCAGGTCTTTCGCGGATCGACACGGCGTCTTTGACCTGTCCAAGCCCGTCGCGCTTCAGGCTGGCGTGCCGTGACCGTCTGACCGCGCGCGATGGGGAGGTGGCGCAGCTCCTGGCCGCCGGCAACAGCCACAAGGAAGTGGCCAGGCTGCTCGGTGTCGCGCCCTCGACCGTCCGCAATCAGCCCGTGCCATCTATGAAAAAACAGGCGTCAACAACAGGGCGGAACTGACACTGCTGGTTTCACAGGGCTGATCGGCACAACCGGACCTCCACCGCTGACCTCACGTCAAACGATCCCATATGAACAAGATACGCGCTACGGCAGTCTTCTCAGGCAGTCGAGAAGGAGCTGGTAATATCGTTCCGCATCGCCATTGCGCACGTAAAACACGTTCTTCGGCCGATCGGTGATCTGCCACCAGTCGGCAACGGTCATTCCCAGCGTAAGCTGTCCGTGGCGCTCGACCGATACGTTGATCTGCCGACCTGAGAAGATATCCGGTTCAAGCATGAAGGCCGGCACGCAAGGCCCGTGAAGCGGCGCACCCTCCCAGCCATATTTGTTGAGGTCGAACCGTTCCGAATAGGTCAGCATGTCGGCAAGCGCAGGACCGCAGTGATTTTCGACGGCGCGCATGGTGTCGAGCCTTTCGGGGGTCGACAACATCTGGTGGGTCACATCGAGCGGCAGGAAGGTGATCGGGATACCGGAATTGAGCACGATATCGGCTGCCTCCGGATCCACGTAGACATTGAACTCCGCTGTTGGCGTGATGTTTCCAACCTCGAAATAGGCGCCTGCCATGGCAACAATGCCGCCGATTTTTGGTGCGATATCTGGTGCCTGGACCAGTGCAAGCGCAAGATTGGTCAATGGCGACAACGAACAGATGGTGATCTCGCCGGCATCGGCTTGCCGTATCGTATCGATGATGAACGCCACGCCGCTTTCGGGTGCAGGTTGTGTTTTCGGCTCACGGAGTTCGACCCCGTCAAGGCCGGTCGGCCCGTGGACATGCTCCGCTGTCACTAGCTCTCGAACAATGGGTCGCGGGCTTCCTGCGTAGACCGGAATGTCGGTCCGCTCCGCCAGTTCGAGCAACTTCAGACAGTTGTTGACCGTAAAGGACAGATCGATGTTTCCGGCTGTGGCCACAATGCCTTTGACATTGAATGCATCGGCGGCGCCGAGAATCATTAAGATTGCGGCAGCCTGGTCCTGTCCCGGATCCGTCAGGATGATGATGTCGCGTTTCATTTGTCCTGTCATTGATCCCTCAGCTCTCCGAAACCGGTCAGCGCTTTCGTTCCGCCACGCAACCTTGCACTCAGCCAGATACCGAAAACGGTGGCGATATAGGGCAGTGCAAGAAGCAGGTCGTGTGGTACGCGATCACCAAACACGATTTGGGCCCGTATGCCCAACGCGCCGACAACGGCGAAAAACAAGGCTGCGCAGGACGCCCCGATCGGATGACCTGCGCCGAATATAGCGGCGGCAAATCCCATGAATCCACGTCCGGCCGTCATGTTCTGTGCGAAAATGTTCAGGCTTCCGGCGGCAAGTTCCGCGCCTGCCAGGGCACACAGTACCCCGCCGATCAGCAGTGCAGCGAGCCGCATCATCGATGGATTGACACCCGCGCTGCGGGCTGCAAACGGATGCTCGCCCGATGCCGTAAGCCGCAGTCCGAACCGCGTTCGCCTGAGCATGATCCAGACGACAATCACGGCAACAGGCATCAGCAGCGCCAGCACGGACAGCGATGCGAACGGTCCGAACGCCGGGCCGATCTTCGGCAGGCCAAAAGGCGCACTGACCGCGGCCTGGGTGCCGAATATGGATTGTACGGCAAGGGTCGTGCCGCCCAGTCCGAGCCCCGTCAGACCAAGACCGGCTATGATCTGGTTGGCCTTCAGCTTTTCGACGACCAGCCACAGCAGGACCGAACCGAGCATGCAGACGGCGACAGCGATGATAAGGGCAACAAGCACGGATTGGGTCACAACAATGCCGATGATGGTCGCGCAGGCCCCGGCGATCATCAGCCCCTCCAGCCCAAGGTGCCAAATTCCGGCGCGTTGTGCGATGACGCCGGCAAGCGCCGCATAGACAAGCGGCGTACCGGACCGGAGCGTGGCGATCAGGATTTCGTCCATTGCCCTTTTCCCAGATTGGCAAGCCGGTCGATGAACCCGGACTTGGCCGTGATGAACAGCGAAATGGCTGCGTTGATGATATCGATAGCCGCAGAAGGCAGACCGGCAAGGATCGGCAGGAACAAAGCCGCTGAGGCAAGGCCACCGAAAAACAAAGCCGCCGCCGCCGTGCCCACCACCGACAGATTTGCCACCAGAGCGATCAGAATCGCGGTAAAGCCGTGGCCCGGCAGGAAGCCGCCGGCGAGTCGTCCATTCGGCCCCATGAATTCGATCGTTCCGGCAAGGCCCGCCAGCGCGCCGCTGATGAGGAAACTGGCAAGGCCAATCCGCCATACCCGGGCGCCCTGCCACTCGACCATTGTCGGGTTTCGACCCGCCAGCCCGGCCAGGACTCCGAAGCTGGTCCTGTTGAGCAGCGTCCAGACGAGGACCCCTGTGAGAATGGCGATAACGATAATGGTCGGCGAAAGCCCGATCGAGTTGCTGATGCGATAGGCCGCGTCAAGCGGTCGGCTGGACGCTTGCTGACCTGACCCGGAGGGATCCTTCAGTGGTCCGGCTGTCACATACACCAGGACGAGGCTGGCGATGAAATTGCCCATTAGCGTCGTGATTACCTCGTCGGCACCGGATTTTATCCGCAATATGCCAGGCCATAGCGCCCACAACGCACCTCCGGTCATGCCCGCGATGAAGCACGCCGGAATGACCAGCGCGGCCGGCGAGCCTTTCAGCCATTCGGCCACAAACGCCGCGGCTATTGCTCCCATGTAGAACTGGCCCTGGCCGCCTATGTTGAAATAGCCGGCGCGAAACGAGATGACCACCCCGAGCGCGGTAATGAACATCGGCAGCCCCCACCTCAGGGCCTGTTCCAGCGCGCCCCTGCGCAAAAAGGCGCCCTCGAGGATGGACTCGAACATCAACGGCGCTGAAAACCCGGCAATCTCGAAGATGACGCCGCAAAGGACCAGTGCGATGACAATAAAAACCGCAGCACGCACGGCCGGTACAACATTTCCGATCATTGCACCGCACCGGTCATGGCAGCGCCGACGCGGCTTATTTCGAAGGGAGGCTCGAAAACCGCCTGTATGCGCCCGGACACCATGACGGCGACCCGGTCCGAAATATCGAAGATCTCGTCAAGGTCGGACGAGACGAACAGGATGCCGCAGTCGCGCGCTCGGGCCCGGCGCAGCGCGTCCCAGACAAAAGCCGTAGCGCCGATGTCCAGTCCTCTGGTCGGTTGGGCTGCGATGACCAGCCGCGCGGTTTCGTCGATCTCTCGCGAAAGGATCAGTTTTTGCGCATTGCCGCCGGAAAGCGAGCCCGCATGCTGGTTGACGTCCGCGTAGACAACATCCCAATTATCGAGTGCCTGCACACAGCCACGTCTGAAACCGCCCGGGCTGATCGTCGCGAAAAGCGGCTTGCGCAAGAGGCCGAGGGCCGACCAGTTTTCCCACAACGGGCTGTTGAGGCTGAGACCTTCGACATTGCGCTCGAACGGGATGATGCGCAATCCTGCCACGCGTCGATCTGCCAGGCTCTTGCGCGTTACGTCGCGACCATCGAGGCCAACCGTTCCCTCTGAGACGTTCGCAAGGCCGGCGATTGTGCGTACCAGGGACCTCTGACCATTGCCCTCGACGCCGGCGATACCGACGATCTCTCCGGGCCGGATCGAAAGATCGATGGATTCAAGCCCGGGTCCATCGCTGTCCCGCAGCGTCGAAACATCACGCATATCCAGAACCGGTGCGGCCCCGTCGGACACCGCCGAAGCGTGCGCATGCGCCGGAATGGCGGCACCGGTCAGCGCCGCCCGATCCTCTTCGTCCAATTCGTCGGAAGCGGAACCGATGATGAGCTCGGCCAGGCGATCGGAATCGATCTGCGTTGTTTCCAACGGTCCGGCAACGCGCTCTCCACCGCGCAGGACCGTAACGGTCTCGGCGACCGCAAGAACCTCGCGGATTTTGTGCAGGATCAGGACCACCGTCACACCGCGGTCGCGCAAATGCCGAACCTGATCGAACAGTCTTGCCGCACCTTCCGGTGACAGCACGGCTGTCGGTTCGTCGAGAATGAGCAGTTTGGCGTCGGAAACCAGGGCCCGCGCGATTTCGACCGCCTGTTGCAATTCGACGGGCAGATCGCGAATGCGCCGGTCCGCCCGGACGCGGATATCGAGCTTGTCGAGATGGGCCTGCCAGCGACGCTCGAGCGCCTTTTTTGTAAACAGCGTGCCACCATCGGCACCAAACTGCATGGCCTCGGCGACCGTAAAGGACGGCGGCAGCGCAAAACTCTGGTGGACAAGCTCAATGCCTGACTGGCGCGATATGGACACGTTTCCTGCGGTGATCGGCGCACCCGCCATCCGCAAGTCTCCTGTGTCCGGCCTCACAAGGCCGGCGACGACGCGGGCAAAGGTCGTCTTGCCCGCGCCGTTTTGTCCGACAACCGCGTGGATCCTGTTCGCCTCCAATTGGACGTCAACATCCCGAAGCGCCGTCACCTTGCCGTAGCGAACGGTCAGGTTTCGGCACTCCAGTATCATCTTGCGGTTGCTCTCCATTGTTACTGGACCACGCGGAACCGGTCTGTTTACAGCTCCGTGTTGAACGGCACCTTCAGGGAGCCGTCGAGAATGCCGGCCTTCGCTTTTTCAATCATCGGCCAGACCTCCTTGGTTTTTGCAACGACGTCAGCCGGACCCTTTTCCTGGAACACAGGTGAAAGAGCAAAATCGATCACGCCGGTGCCGATACCGGTTGAAACGTGAGTTCCGCCCTGCCAATCGCTGCTCAGCGCATTCTGGGCCTCATTGTACAGAGAAACACCGAAGTCGAGTCCGACAATCGAGATGAGAGATGTCGGGCCAAGCGGGAATTGCGCCGGATCGAGCGCGCTGACCATCCTGCCTTCGGCTTCGTTGGCGGCTGTGATGATACCGAAATCGGTCGCCGCCGCATCGGTTTGGATATAGTCGATGCCGTCGCTGAACATCTGCGTGGCGATTTCCTGACCCTTGGCGGGATCCTGAAACGAACCGGCGAAAGCGGCGGTCACCGTCGCATCGGGGCGTACCGAAAGCACCCCGGCCTTCAGAGCATTGAAGTCGGCATTGATGGGCGGAATGGAGATGCCACCGATGAAACCGATCTTCCCCGTTTTGCTGACGTGGCCGGCGAAAATACCGGACAGGTAACAGCCGAGATAGTAATCGTAGGAAACGGTGACCACGTTCGGGATCGGCGGATCGAAGGGATCGCCGAAAAGCTGTATCCACTTGGTGTCCGGATAGGCCGGCGCAACGGCCTTGAAAGGCTCTGCCACCTCATTGAAAGTGGAAATCACAACCGCAGCTCCGGCATCGCCCAGCGTGCGGAAAATGGTCTCATAGGTCGCCGGATCCTGGGCATAAACTTCACGGCGCTGCAATCCTCTTTCTTCGGCCAGCAGTTTGAGTTTCGAGATCATGGAATCGACCGGGCCGGCATCACCGGCCGCCTGGGTGTGGACAAGGGCGACAAGGCCGCTTTGCGCGTTGGCCCTTGGCATGAGAAGTCCGCCTGTCGCGCCAAGTGCGGCAATTCCTGCGGTTGATTTAAGGAAGAGCCTCCGGTCGAACCGAGAGGCGCCATGCGCGGATTGAATCTTTTTGTTTTCAGACATCTGCTGTGTTCCTCCTTCTGTGTGGACCGCCGGAATTTTCCAAAGCCGGCAGCGTCTCCCCGATTGCAATGCCCCTTCAGGCATCGTCTGTGTGTTTGACACCGGGAGAGAACGGTGCCGGATTCATGATCATCACGTCCTGGCTCTGAATGGCGTCGAGCCCCCAGACCTCTGCAATGAATGTTTGCCAGTCAGGATCGGCATACATGGCCGCTCGCCTTGCTTCCCGGTCTGCAAGGCTGTCATAGCTCCACATCAGGACCGTGGTGTGCAGCATGCCGATTTCGCTCACATAACAGCCGAGGAAACGGTTGAGGTGGCGTTTTTGTATCGGCAGACCCTGGCTTTCGTATTTCTTCATCCAGCCATCGACGGTTCCCGGCCGGAACGTGTATGTGCGGTGTTCGACAATCATATTTAAGCCTCCGAACTGATGAAATCGGCCGCCTGCTCGCCGATCATGATGGCCGGGGCGTTTGTATTGCCGCTTGAAATCACCGGCATGATCGAGGCGTCGGCGACCCGGAGCCTCTCAATGCCATGAACCTTTAATCGTGCGTCAACGACCGCACGCGGGTCGGTGCCCATTTTGCATGTACCGACCGGATGGAATGTCGTCATTGCCGTGGCCCGCAGCCATTTGACCATGTCTTCATCGGTTTCGACGTCTGGACCCGGGGCAAGCTCGTTGCCGCGATAGGGGCTGAAAGCTTCCTGTCCGATCACCTCGCGCGTCATGCGAATTCCGGCAATCATGGTGCGTATGTCGAAATCGGACTGCAGATAATTTGCCATGATGCGCGGCGCAACCGTCGGGTCAGCCGATTTGAGCTTGATTTCGCCGCGGCTTTCCGGGTTGACGGGTCCGACGCGCAGGGTAAAGCCGTGATTGCTTTCCGTGGCATCCTTCTTCTTGAAAGGGTTGGGAAAATGAAGATTTGCCGTCTTTTCCATGGCCGGCATGAAATGCAGCTGTATGTCGGGCGCGGATAACTCCGAACGCGACTTGATGAATGCTCCTGCCTCATAGGGAAATGTGGTGACGATACCGCGCCCGAACAGCATGCCTTCAACGAGGGACCAGGCCAGTTTGTCGGCGCGCAGGTCGCTGTAAAGCGTCACGGGTTTCCGGCACTCCCACGACATGACGCAATCGACATGGTCCTGCAGGTTCTTGCCGACACCCGGAAGGTCGTGAACGGCCTCTATGTCGTGTTCTGCCAATTCGTCTGCCGGGCCGATGCCTGACAGCAGCAGCAGTTGCGGCGAGTTCACGGTACCGGCCGAGATAATTACTTCGCGTGCGGCGTGAACCTTGCGCGTCTCACCGCGCTGCGAGAATTCCACACCGCTGGCCCGGCCGTTTTCAATCAGGATCCGGTGTGTCAGCGCATCGGTCTCAACAGTCAGGTTCTTCCGCTCAAGGACCGGTTTGAGGAAGGCTGATGATGTCGACCAGCGTTTGCCGTTGCGGATCGTGAAATCGAAGCGACCGAAGCCTTCCTGCTCCTCACCGTTAAAGTCGTCATTGCGGGGATGACCTGCCTGTTCGCCGGCGTCGATGAAGACGTCATGCAGGTCGTTCGTTCCGCGTGCCCGGCAGACCGTGAGCTCGCCATCCCCGTTGTGAAAGCTGTCGCCGCGCTGGATATGACCTTCTGAACGGCGGAAGGCCGGCAGCACATCCTCATAGGACCATCCCGGCAGGCCGAGCTGGGCCCAGCGGTCGTAATCACGCCGGTTGCCCCGCACATAGATCATGCCGTTGATGGTTGATGAGCCGCCAAGCACCTTGCCGCGCGGCCAGTAAAGTGAACGCCCGTCAAGATGCGGTTCCGGCTCGGTATTGTAGTGCCAGTTGTAGATGCCCGACTGAAACAGTTTGCCCATCAGCATCGGCAGGCGAAACAGCGGGTTGCGGTCCTTCGAACCGGCCTCCAGGAGCAATACCGTCCGATCCGGATCGCTTGAAAGCCGGTTTGCAATGACACAGCCTGCCGAACCCGCGCCGACAATGATGTAATCGTAGTGTTGTTCCTTGCTCATGAAACTACCACGCAACGGGTCGATCGCCCGCTGTCTCAAGCAGACGGTTGCAAACGAGAAATGGGTTTTCCTGCGCCATGACACCGTCGGCATCCGCCGGGTGTGGGCGCATGATTGTATAAACTGGCGGTTTTGGCTGATTGAGCCCCGCAGCCCTCAGGCAGTCAGCCGCGGCGTCGCCAAAGGCCATGAAGACCACCGGCCGTCCCGTATTTGCAAGATAGTCAAGCACTCTGCTCAAGAGCGGCCGCCATACGGGCAAGTGTCCGCGCACCTGGTGCGGATCGGGCTTGACGCTGAATCGCGACAGCGTCAGGGACGAATTCAGGAGCAGCACGCCATCTTTGACCCACCGGTCGGCAAGGCGCGCGGCAGGTTCCAGATCAATGCGCTCAGCCTCGATATCAGCGAGCAGCGATGGCCAATTTTCGAATGATTGGGCGTATTCATCCTGTCCGGTTCGGGCAGCGCATATGAGTTGCACAAATACCCGCACGCTCTTTGAAAACATCTTGCCGAGCTCGCGCCACGCAGCGACGTTGCCGCACTCGAAAGCGCGGCCTGTGGCGAAGTCCGGTTCGGGGTAGGGATCCTGACCCAGAATGACGCATCGCACGTCCTGCGGCGCAATACCGTCGAACGCGCGAAATATATGCGCACCCTTCGGGGCGCCAGGAAATACGCGGTCACGGCGTGCAGGAAATATCGGTTCCCAGTGTTCGAGTTCGAGATCGGGATCGCATTCGTTGAAACCGAGTTCCGTTCCGCTCAGGACCACCTGCCACGGCTCCGGCAAGTCCTCTTGCCAGCCTGCCAGCATCTCCCGCAGAGCATCGATCAGTTTGACCGGCATTGTGGTTGCGCCTCCCGTCGCAGGATTGGAAGATTGTCAATTCCTGACCAAAACGTCAAGATTTATTCGAAAAAACTTGACCAAATCGTCAGGAAAATATCATTCTGCAACCATCGCGCTTGGAACGCGGCGGTCAACCGTGTATGTGCTTTTTGGGTTTGTGTGCACGCACTGCTTGAATTCAAAGCCCGAGCGCGGCAAGACCATGGAGTAATCGCACACGATGGCAAAGGCAAAAACGGCGATTGTGAAGGCCAACACAGAAGAGCACATCCGGGCGCGAAACGAAAAAATGATACTGAAGGCCGCTGTCGAGCTGTTTTCGCGCAAGGGCTTCGACGGAACGCGCATCGCCGAGATTGCCCAGGTGAGCGGCCTTCCCAAGGCAAATGTCTACTACTATTTCGCCACCAAGCAAGCGATCTACACACGTCTGATCGAAAGCCTGCTTGCAGGATGGGACAAGGCGCTTGAACACATCAGTGCCGATCGCGAACCACGCGAGGCACTCGCGGCCTATGTTGCGGCGAAGCTCGAATACTCGCGAAAACATACATCCGAATCGCGTCTGTTCGCCAATGAGATGCTTGGCGGCGGCCAGTTCATATCACGGCAGCAGAAACAGCACGTGCGCGCGATTACCCGCGAGCGCGCAGCCGTGATCCAGGGCTGGATCAAAAAGGGCAAATTGGCCCCGGTCGATCCCAATCACTTTCTCATCATGCTGTGGGCGACGACACAGTTTTATGCCGATTTTGCGTCAGTAACAGCGGTCACGCTTGGCAAGGGCCGGCTGAATGGGGCGGATTTTGAAGAGGCCCGAAAGACGATCGTCGAGGTGGTTTTGAACGGTGCAATCGCACCCATGGAGCCGGCCAAAAACAGCCAACGCTCCCTGAAAATAAGGTGATGCAACATCATTACCGCGATTTCATCTGCATGTAAGGAATCGGCAATCTCGCATCCCCATTTCCGAAGTAGGCCGGCGGCGAGCCGGAAAACGAATGTGGACAAAGGGAATCGAGATGGAAAGACACAATCCGATCGTCCGGTCAGCCGGATCGAACACCAATGTCGACCTGGCTCATGTTGCGACAGCTGAAACGACGGCACACCGGAAAACCGAACTCGACGGCACCTGGATTGCGCAAGACGCGACAGTTGCAGGCGTCCGCGCGCCGCAAATCATAGGTCAGCACCTGACCTTCGACGGGGATCGCTTTCGCATCACTCTCGACGGCAAATTGCGATATGGCGGCCAATTCAGCCTGAACCCCGATGCGGCCCCCCGGACCATTGATTTCAATCAGTCCGAAACAGATATCCTCGCCGGTATTTGGCAAGGCATCTACGAGTGCATGGGTGACAAGCTGACAATCTGCGACAATGCCCCCGACATGACCAAACCGCGCCCCGCCGGCTTCGATCAGGCAAGTGCCGAAGGCTATGTCCGGGTGAATTTCACCCGCCGCCGCTGATGAAATATCCCGGCGGATTCTAGTGATCAATTGGAAAGGCAGACCATGAAAAATCTGATGGCCATTTGCGTGGCGCCCTGTGCGTGCCGATCGGTACGGGGGTAGCGGCCGCCGCGACCACGGTTGATCCCTGCGAGGGACGCGAACGTTTTTCCATCCACTACGCCACCCATGCCTTCGAGCATCCCTTTTTCCCGGCGCTGGAAGCCGGCGCCGTGCGGGGCGCTGCCGATGCCTGCCTGGATTACAGCTGGACGCAGGACAATGCATTCTCGGTCGCTTCGACGATCGGGCGGATGGAAGCAGCGATATCCGAAAAGCCGGATATGCTCGTCTTCTCAATGGCCGATCCGAAGGCCATGCGGCCAATCCTGGAACGGGCTAAAGAAGCCGGAATTCCTGTTATTCTTGTCAATGTACCGGATCCTGTGCAGCAAGACGACCGCTCCGCCAGTCTGATTTATATCGGCCCGGACGAATATGAAGGCGGTGTGGAAGCGGCCAATCGGGTGTTGGCCGCAAAGACGCCCGAACGGGCCGTCTGCCTGGACAGCCTGCCCGGTCATGCGGGCACCTCGGCGCGCTGCAACGGCTGGACCGAGACCCTGAAAGCGGCCGGCGTGGATTCTGACGACGTCGATGTCAGTGGCGGCCCGGCGCAGGCGGAAGCCGCGTTGCTTGCCCACATGCGCAACCATCCGCAAACGGATGCCTTCCTGACAACGACAGGAGATCCGGATAATTTCGGAGTTGTGTCGGCAACGCTCGAAAAGCAGGACATGCACGGCGGCAATGCGGTGCTCGTCACCTTCGACCTGACGCCCGAGGTCATGCAGTCGATCAGGGCAGGCGATACGCTGGCGGCGATTGACCAGCAGCCTTATCTTCAGGGCTATCTGCCGGCGATCCTGGCGCGGCAGTATCTTGAGGCCGGTCTGATGCCCGGGCGCGATATTCTGACCGGGCCCGGAGTGGTCAATGCAGCCAATATCGACCAAGTCGAACTGGCGGCGCAGCAGGGGCGGCGGTAAGACGCGCAGCCGGTGGCTGATAGTGTTTAAAGTTTTAGTGCAGCGGCACGGCACATTGTCGTCGCCGCCAAGACGCGGAGCGGCCATCCTGCCGCTTGAACGACAACTCAGCGCGGCATTTCAAAAAAGCGAACCATCCAGCCAGCGAACTTGTCGCCTTCGGCATTGCCGTTCATCGAACTGCAGGCCTTTTCAATTGTCTCCGGCGGCACGAATTCGGAAACGACACCGACGAGATCGTTCATGTAGTCCGGGGTGATCTCCGGGTGGCATTGGGTAGTGAAAATGTGCTGGCCGATGCAATAGGCGCCAACCTGGGCGATGGGAATGCTGCCAAGCACGATTGCGCCCTCGGGCAGTTCCAGCACCTGCTCTTTGTGGGCGGAATAGAGCGCGAGTTCTTCATGTGCCGGATCCATCCAGCCCATATGGCGCGCGAAACTGGTAGCGGCGATTCCAAGTCCCCAGCCGTCCGTGTTCTTGCCGACCCGCCCGCCAAGGGCAGCGGCAATGGCCTGATGTCCGAAACAGGCGCCGACCACCGGCTTCTTTTTGACATCGAGCCGCTGGATGAAGTCTTTCAGATGTGCGATCCACGCATCCGGATCATTGACCGAAGAGGAGCCGCCGGTGATTACGTAGCCGTCATAATCGTCGATCGATTGCGGAAATATATCGTCCTTGACTGAAACGGTTTCATAGTCCCAGTCCGGCCGGTGCTGCGACAGCAGCGTGCGGAATTTCTGTCCGTCGTCGGGGTGGTTCTGCGACAGGATTGTATCGTCGGTGTCGCAGAGCAGGCTGGCGATGCGCATGAAAGACTACCCGGCCCTTTCCAGAGCCTCGAACTGCAGTTCGAGACCGTGGGTGATGTGGTCGATGATCGTATCGAGCGCAACGGTTGGATTGCCCGTTTCGATGGCCTCGACCAGGCGGATGTGATCGCCGAGCGACATCGACAGATCAAGCTTCTCGATCGCTGCGAACAAATTGTAAGACACACCGCGATTCCAGATGTTGTCGAACATTTCGATGAGATAACGGTTGTCGGTCAGCTCGACGATGCGGCGATGGATATTGCGGTTGGCCTCAAAATAGGCGCGCACGGATGAGGACGATATGTTTTCCTCGCGCTCAATGGTTTCGCGCAGCGACTTGTTCTTTTCCGGATTGTTTTCCACGGCCAGGATCCGTACAGCCTGGCTTTCGATGGCGGCGCGCGCCTGATAGAGTTCCTTGACCTCACCATTGGTCATGCGGTGAATGGAAAATCCGCCGCGTGACGATGAGGTCAATATGCCGTCCTGTTCCAGGCGCAGCAGGGCTTCGCGCACTGGTGTGCGGCTGATCTGAAGTTCCTCGGCCAGCTTTTCCTGCACCAGGCGCTCCTCCGAGGAAATGGTGCCGGACTGGATCGCTTCCAGCAATTGCTCGTAGACGATATCGGCGAGCCTTTGCCGGTCCTGCTTGATTTGTTTCAGCGCCATTCGTGTTGTCTTCCCTTGCCTTTTGAGTCGCGCGGACTTGTGTATACCGTATTCGAAATACAGAAAAAATGCACAATTCGGTTCTGCCCGGTTGCATCCCTTATGAATACTGAATACAGTATACACAAAAATGAGAGTTGAGGGAGAAATCAATGTGCGGAATCGCCGGGCGAATCCTGGCCTCCCCTGGCAGGGTCGGTCGCGAGCTTGTCGAATTGATGGATGCACAGGAGCATCGCGGTGCCGACAGCACCGGTTTTGCCATATACGGAGTGCCCCGCGACACGGGCTATATTCTTCGCGGCATGGGTTTTGACAAGTCTCGGCTGGATGAGGAAATGGCGCAGTTCCGAGATATCCTGAAAGAACACGGATCCGATTATCTGGAAGAGCCGGTTTTCGTCACCGATCACAATCCCCATTACTGCGTACGCATGGTGATCAAGGATCCACGCGACGTTGCCGGCTGGATTTTCGACGCTGACAAACTTGCAGGCCATTTCGAGGTGCAGTCCTGCGGCCGCTCGCTGGAGATCATCAAGGATGTCGGCGGATCGGTCGATGTCGCCGACAAGCACGGCGTGCGCGACATGATCGGCACGCACGGCCTCGGCCACGCGCGGCTGGCAACGGAAAGCTCGGTGCTGCCGAATGCCAGCCACCCGTTCTGGGCGCGTCCCTTCAGCGATGTGGCGATTGTCCACAACGGCCAGATCACCGATTACTTCACATGGCGCGAACGGCTGATGCGTAAGGGCTATCGTTTCCTCACCGAAAACGACAGCGAGCTGATCGCCGTCTGGGTCTCGGACCAGATCAAGCAGGGCCTCACCATGGAAGAGGCACTGAAAAAGTCGATCCCGTCCATCGACGGCGTCTTCACCTACATGATCGCCCGGCCCGAAGGCATCGGATTTGCCAAGGACCGCTTCGCCATGAAACCGCTGGTGGTCATCGAACAGGACGGCGAACTTGCCGCCGCCACCGAGGAACAGGCGGTCCGCCGGGTGTTTCCGGGCGAATGCGATGTCATCAATTATGACGGGCCGAGCCTCACCGGCATCTGGACCGTCGGCAACCGGAGGATGGCGGCGTGAGCGCATTTGTCATCGAGGCGGGGGAGCGTCACATCCGCGACGTCAACAGCGATATCCAGAGTGCGGTTGCCGAGGGCCAGGAAGTCGTCGTCACCAACACACTGTCACGCCACAATCTCGGCATCGGCCTGCCGGCGGGCGCCAATGTGCGCTTCGAGGGCAGCGTCGGCTACTATTGCGGCGGCCTCAATGACGGCGCGACGATCGAGGTCGAGCGCAATGCCGGCTGGGGCCTTGCCGAAGGCATGGCAAGCGGCCACGTCACCGTCGGCGGCTATGCCGGCATGTCGGCGGGCGCCGCGATGACCGGCGGCACGATCCACGTCAAGGGCGATGCGGGCCCGCGCTGCGGTGTCGCCATGAAGGGCGGCAACATCATCGTCGAGGGCAAGATCGGCTACCAGTCGGGCTTCATGGCCCATTCGGGCAAGATCATCGCGCTTGGCGGGGCAGGATCTTCCTGCGCCGATGCGCTGTGGGAAGGCGAGGTCTGGGTTGCCGGCGAGGTCGAAAGCCTCGGCGTCGATGTCGTGGTGGTGGAACCGTCCGCCGAGGACGTTGCCGAGGTCGATCTGATCCTTGAGCCGCTGGGGCTCAAGGACACCTCCAGAAACTGGCGCAAGATGATCTCCGGTCAGCGCCTTTGGTATTTTGAGAGCCGGGATGCAAACGCATGGCTGATGATCTGAACGAAAAATATTCATACCCCTTCGACATGCCGTCCGAGGAGGCCGTCAAGTTTGGCGACAATGCCATTGAGGGCCGGCCGGCGGGTGTTCCGTCCTCCTATGATGAGGGCGGCTCGACGCGCTGGACTCCGGAGGCGATCTCCGAGGTGCATGCGCTGGCGCAGCTCGGCCGCTACCAGGTGCGCGGCTACAACACCTTCAACAAGCGCATGCCGACCTTTGACGATCTGACCTTCGTGCCGGCGACGATGACCCGCCTGCCGCTAGAGGGCTATCGCGAGAGCTGCGACACCTCCACCGTGCTTGGCGGCGGGCGCGGTCTGGTCGAAAAGCCGGTGGAGCTGAAGATCCCGATCTATATCGCCTCGATGTCCTTCGGCGCGCTTTCGGCGGCCGCCAAGGCCTCGCTCGGCTACGGTGCTTCGAAAGTCGGTACCATGACCTGCACGGGCGAGGGCGGCATGCTGGAAGAAGAGCGCGAGGCCTCGCAGACGCTGGTTTATCAGATGTCGCCGGCACGCTACCGCATCGACCTCGATCACATCCGCCGCGCCGATGCTCTGGAGATCGTCGTCGGGCAGGGGGCGAAACCCGGCACTGGCGGGCTTCTGCTCGGCATGAAGGTTTCTGAGCGTGTTTCCAAAATGCGCACGCTGCCCGAGGGCGTCGACCAGCGCTCGACCATCCGCCACCCGGATTTCCTCGGCGCTGACGATCTCGCCGTCAAGGTCGAGGAGCTGCGCATCGCCACCAACTACCAGGTACCGATCTTCCTCAAGATGGGCGCCACAAGGCCACGCTTCGATGTGGCGATCGCCGCCAAGGCCGGCGTCGATGTCGTTGTCGTCGACGGCGCGGAAGGCGGTACCGGCGCCTCGCCGGAGCTGCTGCTCAACCACACCGGCATCCCGACCATGAGTTCTATCCGCGCCGCCCGCGAAGCGCTCGACGAGTGCGGCATGACCGGCAAGGTGAGCCTGGTGGCCGCCGGCGGCATCCGCTCCGGCGTCGATGCGGCCAAGTGCCTGGCGCTCGGCGCCGACGCGGTGATGATCGGCAATGCCGCGATGATCGCGCTTGGCTGCAATGCGCCGCGCCATTTGGAAGGCTATCAAAAGCTCGGCACCTCACCCGGCGCCTGTCACCACTGCCACACCGGCCTTTGCCCGGTCGGCATCGCGACACAGGACCCGGAGCTGGAAAAACGCATGGACCGCGCGGCCGGCGCCGAACGCATTGCCCGCTATCTCACCGCCATGACCATGGAAATCACCGCCTTGGCCAAGGCCTGCGGCAAATCCTCCGTCCACAATCTGGAAGTCGAGGATCTGCGGGCCATGTCCTTCGAGGCCTCGGCATTCACCGGCGTCAAGATGGCCGGCATCGACCGCCCCTTCGACTGGTAAATGCCTCCTCCCGCGCGCGCCTCGGGCCTGCGTGAAAAGCCAAAACGGGCGCCATTCGTGCCGCCCGTTACGGTTTTGTGGAATTGTCGCAAATTTCGTATTCTCAACCGCAAAGAAGCGGCAGAAGATGCAGGGGGCCGTGGATACAATAGTATCTCCGGCAAATCAGGGATGTCAGGATTCGTCCTCACCCTCGCTGTCGTTTTCGGTTCCGTTTTCGTCAAGGATCGTTTTTACCGCCGGATCGCACAGCATGTAGGTCTGCAGGATCTTGACCTCGAAGGTGGCGTCGGAGAACTGGTCTGTGAATTCGACAACCTTATTGAGCGGGTTCTGGTTGACGAGATAGCAGGTCCACGGCTTTTCGTCGGGTGGATTTTCAATGGCGTTCTTCACGGCCGGTTCCATGAGGAATGCAAGCCGCGTCGGTGTGACGCCCTGAACCCCGAATTCGTCGAGTGTAAAAACTGCCGGCGGATTGGGATGCACTTGCTGCGTGACCTTGTATATGAGGGTCGGGAAAGGAAACTTGTCACCCGGCTGGCGGCGCCCGTTTATGACCTTGGATCGCACCGGGTCGCACAGATAGACGGGCTCCTTGACGACGGTCCGGATTGCGTTTTCCGGGTGGAACTGGTCGGTCAGTTCGACATTGATGTTTCTTTCGTCCCCGCCAACATAGTAACAGGTCAAGGCCCACCAATTCGGGTGTTTGGCGGGCAACTGGTTCCGGCTGTGTTTCTTGTGCGCCGGCTCGCAGACGAAGTTTAGCGACCTGATATTGAGCCCGGTTTCCGTGCCGAACTGCGCAGTGACCGCATGGCTGGCGGAAACACCGTTTTCCGTCTCTGCCACATAACACAGGAAACGCACGTCGCTGATCGGCGTTTCCTCTGGAGGTTCGGCGCAGGAAATCAATCCACCAGCCATCAATATCCCCGACAGAAGGAGCGCCAGGGAAGGGCGGCCGCGCTCGAAGAAAGTGAGCATCGCAACATCCTCCACAATCACAGATTAGCGTATGCGCGGGCGTTCAACCATGTATTTTTGATAGTGGCTGTACCGGATGGTGATTTGAAAATAGCCGTTCGCGTCTCGCGGACCGGCGAAGTTACTACCTGTTGGCAGTGCCGCGAAGCGACATATTTTAGGTTGAAAATTGGATACGGACAAACTGTGATGGAGCTTTCGAACCAAATAACATTATTCGAAGTGAGTTCATGTCAAAAACAATTGCCTGTCCCGGGTGCGGATCTGAGGTTCCCGTCAGTCCGGGGTTTCAGCCCTGGTGCAACGAGTGCGGATGGGGCTGCACCGCCCGGGCACCTGCCGCCAAGGGTGTTTTCGAGCGGATATATCGCCGGCTAGGGCACATGCTGGGAGAACGCCTGTTTGTCGAATTGAGGAACAGCGAGGAGGCAATCCGAAAGCCGAAACTGGCGTCTGCATTGCTGCTGACGTATGTCCTGGCAGTCCCCGTGTATCTGGCCACAGTGGGGCTGTTGGCGGCCGGTATCTGGTTCCTGACCGTCAACTGGTTCAACGTGATTCCGGTGGTGATCGGAACGGCACTGATCGGTGCGGCCTATGCGTTGCGCCCGCGCATTGCAAAGCCACCCGCGCACGGCGTATCGAGAACCGATGCGCCCGTGCTGTACGGTCTGGTCGACGACGTTGCTCGGTCACTGGACACCGACACCATTGAGGAAATCTACATCGAGCCGGAGCTGAATGCCGCCTATGGCCGTCATGGCATCCAGCGGAAGGCCTTTCTTGTCATTGGAGCGCCGCTTTGGCTGTCTCTCGACAGCGCCGAAAAAGTTGCCCTCATCGCGCATGAGGTCGCCCACCAGGTCAATGGTGATGTCACGCGCGGATACTGGATCGGAACTGCGATCGATACACTGCAGACCGCGTGTGATTTTCTGCAGGAGCCCTATCCGGACGGTGCCGATCTGGGTACCTTGGCGACCCACTACCTTGGCATGGTGTTGTCGGTGCCGGTCTACTGCTGCTGGCCGCACTCATCCATTTGAGCTGGAACGGGTCCCAGCGGGCGGAATATCTCGGCGACTATCTGGGTTCGAGGGTGTCCGGCACGCGGGAATTCGTCTCCCTTCACGAGCGCATGTCGGTGCTGACCGATCATTCGCACGACCTGTTCGACAAAACGAAATTGCACGCAAACGCGCCTGAGAAGATCATCCCTGATTTAGTGTCCGGATTTACAACAATTCCGCCCCGTGAGATGGACCGTGTGAGACGGATCAACAGGAGCGAATTGTTAACCCTCGACGTAACCCATCCACCGACTTACCTTCGTTGCCGCATGCTGGAGGCCTTTCCCTGCCCACCGGAAATATCGCTGACCGAAGAGCAGTCGGAAGAACTCAATACCGAGGTTGCGACCTTCAACGGTATCATGGGCAATGTGTTGGTAGATAAGTACCTGCCGCGTTTATAACAAATTGGCGCAACGCCGTCAGTCTGGCCAGGAAGGCAGTGACAGTCGGGACATCCGGTTTCCTGGATCGATAGTTCAAAATAGGCTCATCCGATACCGCAGGCACCATGACCGTTCCTCAACCGAACCGTAAACAGATCACCGCAGGTGTCATTGGCAACACGCTCGAATGGTATGACTTCGCCATATATGGATTCCTGACACCCACCATAGGCAAAACTACTTTCCATCAGAAGATCACTAGCCTCGCTGTCGGCGGCCTATGGGTCCACTTCGCTGTCACCTGTATGGCCGTCTCCGGGTCCAGGCGGCGGTAGTCGTCCTTGACATAGCCGAAGAGCCGACTGCCGAAACCGTTTGACCGGCCCATCGGAAGGCATTGCCGCGCGCGCCCACGGCAAACAGCACTGTCAAGATTGCCGACATAGCCCCTGGAGTGCGTCCGTTTGAGGTCGAAAGCGGGATTTGGATCGTCAGAAGACATATGAATTGCGACATGATCGACCTGTCGCATATGGGCTCCAAACGGAATTTTGCCGCGCTCGACGCCAGTGCTGACTTTGCAGTCGCGGCAAGTCACCACCCCAATCTTGTATGCGAAACCGCCTGAATGAACCTGTCGCCAACCCCGAACATTTTGAGAGTTATGAATGGCCTAGTTTTTTTCCTGCTGCTCAAATAATCTTACACCGAACGCTTGGATTGGCACCCAAATCAAATCAACCAGCAAGTTTTGTAGCATGAATACAGATTTCCCTATTCAACGTGTGGTCTTCACAGACGGCGTTTTTGACATGTTGCACGCCAACCATGTCTCATTGCTGGAAGAAGCCAGTTCCTTTGGCAGCAGGCTGGTTGTCGGTGTGGTGTCCGATGCGCGGACCCAAGAGTTCAAACGCCTGCCGGTGGTGGACGAACAAAACCGCCTCCACGTTGTGAAGGCGTTGCGCTGTGTCGACCATGCATTCATCATTCATGCCCCCCTGACAAGCGAAACCATGGAACAAATCATTCGGGAGCACGCGGTCGATGCTGTTGTTTATGCCGGCGACAACACCCCGGACTTTTATCTCCCGGCTGAGCAAGCCGGAATAATGCACAGATTGCCATATCGAACCGGAATCAATACCAGTCGCATCATCGATCAGGTCGTTGAACGATTTACATAGTTTTATCTGCCAAATCAGGGTTTATGCACTCGGCGCGGACGGGCTTCAAACGCTGTTTGGGGACCGGGCGCCAGGCGATTTGTACTGACGGCTCTCAGGATGACCACACGGCTGGAACGGGTCCGCCGCCCCCTCATGGGGAAGCCGTTCATCGGGTGGCGGAAGCTTCATGTAGTCGCCATAGCGGCGTCTGATATATCGATCCGGGTTCGTTGGTGCCAGCAATAGCGATCCCTCAAATGCAATGCGCGTGAGCGGAAAAATCTCGCTTCGATCATAGTCCGTCATCCGAAAGGGATTGACCAGTTTTCCCCGGTCATTTTGATGATAGCAAATCAAATCAACTTGCAGCCCGTTGTGGCTCTTGGAATGCGGATTTTGTTGCTGCGACTCATAGTAATTGCTGTGCCGGTCTCTCAGTTTACACAGGGCGGTCACGTGGTATGGATCGGTTTGCATCGACTGAAAGAAAATGTCGGAGGGCAGTTGATCGGTGCATTGGGTGAAAGCCTGAAGATCTTCCGCCGTCATGCCAACATCGATGTCGCAGTCCCAGGGTATCATGCCACCATGTCTCAAGGCGCCGATGAGTGTGCCTGCAGTCAGCCAATAGGATATGCTTTCACGGGCGCAGATGTGGTCAAAGATCTTCAGCATCCGAACCATCACCAGCTGGCACTGCCGCAAAGTCGTGTCACCTTCCTCCCGCCGGTCGGGGAAAAGCCGTTCGATTTCTGCTTGGACGTTCTCTGCTTTGCGGTCTACCAAATTCTGTTGGCTCCCCAATCAGACTGTTTGTCTGTTCTGAGATTATGGTTGAGCGGTTTCGCCGGAACATTGATGACGGTCATTTCGTCCTGGACGTCACCCACGACGGCCGCACCGGCCCCAATGCGACACCCACTGCCAATCGAGCAATGCGGACGAACACTTGCGCCTACGCCAAGCAGTGTCCGTTCACCGATCGATACATAGCCGCCGGTAGCCGCGTTTGGCCCAAATGTTACAAATGGACCCACATGACAATCATGACTGACCACAGCCCCGCTGTTCAGCAAAGTACCAGCTGCAACACTGGAATTCGCCCTGATCACTGCGTATTCGGCCAAATAACATCCGTCTCCCACAGTGGCGCTCGGGCTGACCAACGCCGTGGGGTGCAATATCGAAACCAATGTGCGACCGCCTTTGAGCAACTGGTCATATACAAACGCTCGCAGACCATTGTCTCCAATGGCAACAATGGCTGCTGAATCAGCGGGAAATTCAGTCAGCGTGTTCAAGCCATCAGGTGGATCAGGGTCAACAAATCCAGCCACGTTCCAACCACGCATCCCTGCCGTTTCTGCAACAACATGCGCATAGCGCCAAGCGCCGTAAATCACGAGGTTACGCCCTCGACCATCGCGATCTTCGTTCATGTAGTTTTCATCCAATAGCTGTCACAAATATGAAGCCTTCTCCCGATCAACCATGAGAATATGTGAATACCCGCAAAGTTGAAACTGAATTTCCGCTTTTCTGAGGTTCCGGGCGGTTGCTGCGAGGTGGAATTCGTCGCAGGCGCCGGTCGGACCGCGTCGTCGGAGCCTTGCCAATCTTGGGATGCGTTTGAGGTGGGCAGGCAGCACCTCGACCTTTTCGCGCGGCTTGCACGACAAGGCATAGTCCGTTGTCGGAGCGATCGATCAACCGCGGTAAGCGATCTTGCGGAACAGGCGGTGAGCGGCCGTTCGATGTGCATCGTTGAGACAGCGTCAACCATGCGGCTAAAACGGATCCAAAAAATTACGTGAGCCCTTCGATGCGCAACGCCGGCCTGGCCCGTTATCGTGACGCCGGCGGCTTCTTCATTTCAATCCATCCGGGGCCAGTTCACCAATGGAACTTTCCAGTGCATCGGGTGTGTGGCTGCCAACGTTCTTTGCGGTTGCCGGCAGCGGGGTATCAAACTGGTAGGCCGGGTCGGCCTGCTGGCGCCGCCAGGTGTCGAGCATTTCCCGCCAGGCGCCCCTCAGTGTGTGCGGTTGAGGCATGTCCGCCGCGATCTCCCGCGACAGTTTCTTCAGGTTGTAGCAGGGGACACTGGCATACATGTGGTGCTCTATGTGCCAGTTCATATGCCAGTAAAGAAATTCGGCAATGGGATTGAGTGTCATCGATCGCGTGCTCTTGCGAAAATCGGCGACATTTTCACGCAGTCCGCAATGCTGCGGCAGGGCAACGAAGTAGCTCAGCCAGTTTGCGATGAAGCCGGAGCATGAAAAAATCAGTGGCAGAACCCAAAGGCCGGTCGCGATGGAGATCACCAGGACCGATGCGTGAAAGAGCAGCAGCGCGCGCGACCACCAGATCGATTTGCGGTGCTGAGCGGGCTGGTCTGCGTGTAGCGCCTTCAGCCATTCCCTGCTCGGAATTTTGTCTGAACCGACTTTGCCGAATGCCCCCATGATGGTGACCAAAATCGTCGAGATCAGCCCGCCTTTGCCGAATGTCCGATCCGGTTGTGTAAACAGGTTCACGGTGAATAACTGCAGCAAAAATGTTTTGCCCACCGACGGATGGAGCGGCAGCAGGTTTTCGCGATCCCCCTCCGGGTGCAGCGTGTAGCGATGGTGATAGGTGTGACTGCTGGCATAATCGAAGGGATCCCACCAGCTCAAAAGGCTGAACAGGTACAAGAAGGCCTTGTTTAACTGTTTTGTCCGGAACACCGTGCCATGACCAAGCTCATGTGGGGCCGTGCCGGAAAAGAAACTGCCGACTGTTCCGTGGGCAAAAAGAGCGATGAAAAACAAAAGCCAATTCTGTTGCGACCAGAAGAGATAAACCAACGTGCCCGTAGCGGCGAACAGCGCAAGATGCCCACCGGCCTGAATCCAGCCCTGCAAGTCGCTGCGCTGGGAAAGTTCACGCAGCCTGGCGGGCTCGATTGGGCAGCGGTACCATTTTACCCGAAGCGATTTGCGAACATCAGATAGCGGTTGGTAGCTCATTTGGTCACCATAACTGTGTGCCAATGATGTCTCAATGACTGCACGAAGACATTCAACCATTCCTGTGGAGATGGCTGAGCCTGCTCAAGTCGCACAATATTACGCGCGGTTGCCCAGGTAAAACTGCGTCTCAGTCTTTGAACGCATACATCACACTCGGGTCAAGTTTTTCGCTAAACTCATCTTGCAGTTGCAAGGAGCGAATTATGTTCGACCCCAAGAAGCTGAAAGATATCGACCCCGGCACCGACATCAATGATTTGGATGGAAAGCGCCTGCGTTATTTGCAACGGGCACTGTCCTGGATGACCTATCCCATCAGCAAGGTTGATGGTCTGATCGGTCCGAATACGAGAAATGCCCATGCGGAATTCAAGATGGATATCGGTGAAGGATGTCCGGAAATCGTTAGCAAGAAATCGAGAAGAATTGCCATTGAAAGAGTTGCCGAAACACAAAATATCCTGGAGATGGACGTCTCGAGCAAGAAGGCGACCAGGAAGGCAATTGCAGTACTGTGTCGGCACATGGGGATCGGCCTGAAACCGCAGATTGCCTATGTCTGGGCAACGGCACAGTGGGAAACGGCTCACATATTTGAGCCAGTGAAAGAGGCTTTCTGGCTCAGCGAGAACTGGCGAAAGAGAAATCTGCGCTATTACCCCTATTATGGCCGCGGGTACGTCCAGCTTACCTGGAAACGAAACTACCAGAACTATGAGGATGTTTTGGCTGAGAATCTTGTCGGCAATCCAGACTTGGCCCTGGACAAGAGGATTGCATTGTTTGTTCTCGCTCACGGTTTCAAGCTTGGAACGTTTACCGGACGCCGCATCGAGCAATACATCAATATTAACAACACCGACTTCAGGAACGCCCGCAGATGCATCAACGGGCTCGACCGGTGGAGCGATATCATGAAAATCGCGGAAGACTATTTGAAAGACATGTGAAACGCGGTGAGCCGCCCCGGCGCGACAGTCACCTCAATCACTCCACATTTGACTCGGAAATACCTGCTGCACCCGGCACGGATGATCGAAATGTGGACGCACGACAACAATGCGGGATAGAGCCGCCGTTCCCGGCAACTGATACAGCTGCCGCGAGTTACCCATTGCTGCTCTCACGGGTTGAATGCGGTTCTTTCTAGCGGACACTGATCGATTATGCTGTCTCGTCAATTCGTTGTAGTGCCCAGCGAACCACGCCCCCGACCCAAACAAACCCGATCGTGCCCCCCAGATACACGTTCATGGTCCCGCCGGGCGCAAAAAAGCCTGTCTGTCCAAAGATGGTCACAGTCTCAATTGCTTGCTCAAGAAAGAAGACGCAGCTCAACCAGGTGAGCCAGCGTGGAATACTTGGAGATGCTCCAAACCCAAGAGCCGCCACTGCTGCGGCCATGGTGGCCGTCGATCCGTTGACCAACGGTCCCCAGTAAGCAGATATATCAAATATGACGCGAGCGGCGACTGGATCGAGCCCTTCTGGATGAAGCGCCAACCCCGCCCAGATCCATGCCTGAACCTGCGCCGTAATAGCGAAACCGAGCACTCCGGCAAAAAAGATGTACCGGTTTGGCTCGGGAAGCAGCGCCGACACCTGTCCACCAAATATCCCGAGTCCAAGAGAAATGAACGCCGCCGTCCAGGCGTAAATTTGGGCTCTTGTTCCGTTGTTCGAAAACCAGTCAACAATCTCCTGTCCGGTCGAGTCGATAGTCGGAACCGAACCGCCCAAAGCCACAAAGCCGGCGACATACAGAGCACCGGTAGCCAAGATGTTTAATAACAGGACTCGCGGCGACTTCATTTACATATCCAGTCTTCTGAGAGAGCGATCAGGATCATCGCCCAACTTTCTATCGAACCAGACCATGTAAACGTCTGCAGCCGTGGCTTCTACCGGTATACCAAACATCAAGACTTACGGCTTGAAAAGATCATCCAGCCAAACGACGAGAGGTCAGATTTTCAGATCGCAGATCGCTTGTCTGCCCCGCCGCGAAACGCTCGCACTGAGTGCTCCGGAGGACCACGATCAAACCAATGAGGCTAGTGCTGTTTTGTGTTTGGCAATCCGCAAAGGGCTCCATGCGGAAATTTGCTGCAACTAGCACGAGTGATCGCTGTGCGGGGCGGCTCAATGGGTGGACGCAACACTGAAATCTTTGAACGAAGATGGGGTGTTCAACAGGAAGTATCTTCACCGTATTTACTTTTCAGCCGTTCAGTGTGCCGGGATTTGGGGTTGTTGGCAGTACAGGGTTGCCTTTGCAGGCATCCCTTCAAGCGCCGCATGGATCTGCATGTCGCCCATTGGCGATCAGCTATTTGCAGTACCTGACCTTGTCGCTGGCCAGCAGTTCAACCACGCTGTCGGGGATTTTCAAACCATTGGCGACTTCGGCATCAAGGTCCCGTTCCGCCTTTTTGACCTGGTCGAGGTTTCGAAGGGTCTCATCGATCCGCTCAAAAGGAACGACAACAACGCCGTCGCGATCGGCAATGATCATATCGCCTGTCTCGACTTCCTGATCACCTATCTGAACCGGAAAGCCCACGGACCCGGGACCGCTCGAATAGGGGGATGCGGGAGTAAGACCAGTGCACCAGACCGGCAGGCCAATCTGAACAATGCCATCATAGTCGCGAACCGGGCCGTCGGTGACAAACCCTGAGGCTCCGCAATTTTTCATCATGCCGGTCAGGCGATCGCCTGCGGCAGCGCAGCCCTGGTGTTCCGCAAACGCGGATACCACGACATCGCCATCCTGTATGAATTTCAGGGCAGCGAGAGACGCCAGAATATCCGCCGGGCCGCAGTTTGCGGTTAATGCAGGACCTGCCGCCGAACAGTCGATGTCACGTCCGGCGCCTATCGGTTGTATGGTCCTGCTCAGTGCACCGGCACCAAACAGGGCATCAACGACAAAACCGGTCGGGACGCCACGAAATGCTTCCACCTGGCTCTTGCTCGGGCGTTTCATTTCACTGTTTATCGACAATAAGGGAGGCTCTTCGATCATCGCTTGCTCGTTTCGTTTTTACGCCAATGGGACAAGATTGCACGAAGCGCTACACAAACAAAATGCTCACGGAGATGCGTATCGCCGGACGGCCAGCCATTCGATAATGGAAATCTCGCACTCACAAATTACGTCATTGCCAGAAGACCAGGGCGGGGAGGACAAGCAGGCCCCGCGGAAACAATTGAAACGTGTTTCCGGGCAGCCTGAAATCAGACTGAAACAGTTGGGCGACACAGCATTGCCTGTAATTCCCATCCGATCAACACAAGCGAGTTGGCGACACCCATGCAGCGCAAAATACCGGAACCCGGACGCCAGACATTCCTGGCCGAAGGTGGCATCGAAACCTATATGCAATACAAAAAGGGTCACGAACTGAAGCACTTCTGCCTGTTCGATTTGATGAACGACAAACGTGCCATGGCAGATCTGCGCACCTATCACGTGCAGCTGATCGAAGTGGCGTTGAAACATAAGGTTGGAGCGGTGCTTGACGGCGTGCACTACCGCACCAGCAGCGACTGGGGCGCAAAGCTTGGATATTCCGCGTCGGCACTGACCGAGATCGTAATCCGCGGCATTGAATTCTACAAAGAACTCGCCCGGGAATATGAAACCGAGGAAAGTCCGATGCCTGTGAGTGGTGTTGTTGGCCCCAGAGGCGACGCCTACAATATTGGCCGCCGAATGGAGGCGGAAGAGGCGGCGGAATATCACGCGGAACAGATCGCCACAATGAAAGCGGCCGGCGCCGATTTCATCACCGCGCTTACCCTCAGCCAGGTCGATGAGGCCATTGGCGTGACCCGAGCTGCGATCGGCCAGGACATGCCCGTTGTGGTGTCCTTTGCGCTCAACAAGGATGGCCGGCTCAAAACCGGAACACCTCTTGGCGACGCAATCAAATCCGTCGACAGGGCGACCGGCAACGGCCCCCGCTACTATATGGTGAACTGTACGCACCCGGTGGATTTCGCCCCCGCGTTCGAGGATCCGGGTGCCTGGATCACGCGCGTGTGCGGGCTTCGCGCCAACGCGTCTTCGCTCGATCACGGCACGCTGTGCCAGCTTGGTCACCTCGAGGAGGGCGATCCTGAAGAGCTTGGCCGGCAGATGGCGGATATGGCGCGACGTTATCCGCACATCAATGTCTGGGGTGGCTGCTGTGGTACCGACCACGTCCACATCGGTAAAATAGCCAGTGCCGTCGTGCCTGTGCGTCAGGAAGCGATGAAGATTTTACCGGTGGCGTAACGCTGTCGTTACAGCGAGGTCCGGCATCTGATTGCCATGAAATTGGAAATCACCGTCTTGCCCTGTCTTGCCGGCTTTGGCATATGTGCACCAGCCAAAGCAGGCGCTGGATTGGTGAGAAATGCCGGAACTCCTGATTGTGTATCATTCGAAGACGGGCGGCAGCCGGCAGATGGCCGAGGCCGCGGCGGCGGTGGCACAGGAAGAAGCACCGACTGTTCTCAAGACGGCAGATCAGGCCGGACCCGATGATTTGCTGCAGGCTGACGGTTACATATTCTGCGCGCCGGAAAACCTCGCTGCGATTGCCGGAGTGATGAAGGACTTTTACGACAGGTGCTATTACCCGGTCCTCGGACGCATCGAGGGACGCCCTTACGCTCAAATGATCTGCGCCGGCTCAGATGGTGAAAACGCAGCGCGCCAGACTGCGCGCATTGCCCGCGGTTGGCGGCTAAAAGAAGCGCAAACACCTTTGATTGTCTGCACCCACGCCCAGACCCCTGAAGAGATTCTTGCGGAAAAAACAATCACTGAAGAGCAGCTTGCCCGCTGTCGCGATCTCGGCAAGGCTATCGCTGCTGGCCTGAGCATGGGCATTTTCTAACCGCAGGAGGCGCGACTGCGCGCTTGTTTGACAACTGGCAAATCTGCTGCCGGGAAGGACCGAGACATGCCCGATTATACCCTTTACTACTGGCCGGTTCCGTTTCGCGGACAGTTTGTCCGTGCCGTTCTTGCCCATGTCGGCGCAACCTGGAATGAAGCCGGGACCAAGGCCATCGGCGCGCTCAAGAACAAGGCTCCGGCTGACCAGCCTGTCCCCCACATGGGGCCGCCGGTGCTGGAAGATCATGCCGCTGAATTCTCGCTGTCGCAGATGCCCGCAATCCTGTCTTACCTCGGCGGTAAGCACGGGCTGATTGCCAAAGATTTCATACACGAAGCGCTGACCGCGAAGATAGTGGCCGACGCAAACGATGTGCTCTACGAAATGACGCTCTACAACGGTGCGCAGATGTGGACAGAAGAGAGCTGGAACGCATACCGCCCCCGTCTTGGCCGCTGGATGGAGATTTTTGAGGAGACGGGCCGCCGCCATGGAATGACGGCAGAGGCGGGATATATTCTCGATAGCGATGCGCCCGGCATTGCCGATCTCACGACCCACATTCTCTGGGGCACGATGACGGCCAAGCTGCCGCCGCTTCGACCCATGCTCAACGCAACCGCCCCCATCATCGCCGGTCTTTCCGACCGCATCGCCGCATTGCCCGAACAGGCTGAACTTCGGGCCCGAAGCGACGCTCAGTACGGAGAAACCTGGTGTGCCGGTCAGATCGAGGCGTCCCTTCGCAACGTGCTTTGAGCTCGAATCCGACACGCCGTGCGCCGATCATATTCGTGCTGGTCCCCAAGCGGACATGGTTGCGGGACAATGGAAACGGTCAATTCGGTCCAAAGGCAACAATCAGCACCTGCCGGTTCTTATGGTGACACGAACTGCAGTCTAAAAACTTGCCTGAGTAAGGGCATCCCTGTTATGACGCCGCTCCGAAGAGGAAACGCCATGTTTGTTCGAATAACAGAACGAGATACCGAGATGACCGCCCCGGGGGGCGCGCGGTGTAGATCGGCGTGTTCTCATAAATGAAGCCCAGGAGGCTTCTGACCCCGGGCGGCACCATTCGGTAGCCGCCTTTTTTATTGTCTGCACGAAAGGAGACCGTTGCTGTGACCCATCAGCGGGTTGAAGAATCCGACGATACCTGGGAGGCCGCGCCGCGCTGCACTGTCTCCCGGCTCTCGACCCCCACGCATACGACTCCGGCGATCCGGTGCACCCGTTGAGCTTTTGTTCATCGGCTGTGAAGAATATTATATAAGCTATTGATAATAAAAAGAAAAATGACTAAGTTCTGGCAATTGGGTAGAACGGCGCCACTGGTTGAGGGCGTTGGTCTAGAGGTCAGGACATTCGTTTTTCAGACGAACAACACGGGTTCGAAACCCGTATGCTCTGCCAGGCCAGATGCGGTCGCGTAACTCAATGGGAGAGCACCGGATTGTCTATCCGAGGGCTGCGGGTTCAAATCCCGTCGCGACCGCCAGCATACACCTCTGATTTTGTTCTTATATTTTGATTTCTGCATCGCCTTATCCATCAAGGTTTGCCACTTTTTTCTATTGGGGGTTGACTTTTTTTGTTCGCCGTCTGTCCAATTCGGCGTCGAAATCGGTCACAACAGACCGTAGCTTTTTCGTCTTGTCGGCGCGTCGTGAGTAGTGCCGGGCCATCTCAATCGTTTTCTGCCCGAGCATGTCTGCAACCGTGCGCTCGTCGAAGCCCATCTCCGCCAGTATCGTTGCAACGGTGTGCCGAAGACCCTTCATAGTAAGCCCAGGTCGGATCTGCCCGTTTTCTTCCAGTCGTAACTTTATTGGACGCCATGAAGCGCGAAAGCCTGACACAGTCCACGGCATCCCACGGCTGTTGGCACACAGTGTGAGCGCGTCGTGCTTTGGTGCGGCGTTAAGAGCCACTTTCAAAGGCTCCGGTATCGGCAGCCAGACCGGTTGCCGTGTCTTGCCGCGTCTTGCGTTGATCATGCCGTCTTTGACCGTCGTCGGCGGAAGCGTCAGGGCGTCCTGCGGGTCCAACCCGCAATACATCATCAGTGCGACAGGCAGGCCCATATGTGGGGGCAGGGCGGCAAGGACCGCCTCGCGTTCACCATCGGCCCATGGCCGGTTGGCATCGGGCGCGCCTCTTGGCTTGCGGATCGAGCGTATCTTGTACGCGGGATTATCTTTGACATATCCCCGCTCGCGGCCCCGGGCGAACAGAAGGGACAGGACTGCTTTGATGTAGTTGCCGAAGCGCCGCCCTTTTTGTTCTGCGGCGCGGTCCCGAATTCTGACAACAAGCGGAGACTTGAACTTGATAAGCGGCGTGTCTTCGATTGCCTTCAGATAGTCGAAGCAGCGTTGATAGTCAGCCTGGGTGCGCACCTGCCCGCCCGTGGAGCGCAACCTAAGGAAACTCTTCGCTGTGCGAATGTTCAAAGCGGTCAGTCTTGCATTAATTTCATCCTGACGAACCCGCCCGCGCCCCTCATCTTTAACAGGAAACAATCCAGGAACTTCAAGAAGCGATCGGGTTCCATCATCAGCGACTTGTCGTCACTCAACGAATTTTAATTTTCCTCGATACAACTCGACAAATAGCTGAATTCAGCGCATTCGCTGTCACAATCAATTGAAATTTCAGTTCCATTTAAAGTTCTAACCACAGAAAATAAATTAACAAATTCATTTGATATGTATTAAATTCTATTAGATGAAACCTTGCCGAACGCAACATCTTCAGAAATTGAAATCGTATTGTCATCAGAAAAAGAGACGCCGTATTTTTGTTCCCGAATACAAAAAATATCCGTATGCAATGACAAACAACAGCACTAATAATGCAATGATCCAGATCAGTGTATTAATCATTTGATGAACAAGCTCTCTACATTAAGCTCAACATCGAAATATTCGAGCTATGCCCAAAAGTTGGTGACGCTGTGATCAGGCGGCACTTTGAAGTTGTTTGATCCCGTCTTTAAATTCAACCCGTTGATGATTTCGGGCAGGCGATTTTTCCCGTCGAGTTTGCGCCATTTCTTCTTTGCCGACAT
>JAAEOH010000308.1 GCA_024244645.1 Hyphomicrobiales bacterium | reverse complement strand
GGTCATGATCCCGTCGACTCCCAGGTCGAGCAGCTCGGCCATCTCGTCGGGGTCGTCGATCGTCCAGACGTGGATCTCGAGGCCGCAGCGGTGTGCGTGTTCGACGAAGCGGCGCGTCACCAGGGGTACGCATCCCACTCGCGGGGGAACTTGAGCACACTCGCCACCGAAACCGGATCGTCTGCCCCCGGCTCGTCCAGCCCTCAGCCGGGCGACCCCACGAGAGCCGAGTGAGGTCGCGGTGCCAGGAAGGCGTCGTCGAATCGCCCTCACCCGTCGGTCCGAGAACGAAGCCAGACAGACGCGGTCCGTGGCTCCGATCCGGTCGATCAGCTCGGTCAGTGGCTCCACGACCTCGTCGTGCTTCGCATCGATGTTCACTCGGACGTCGGGCCACGCCGTGAGGAGGTCCTCCATCCGCGGAATCGGTTCGCGCCCGTCGATCCGCGCCTCGCGTACGGCCGACCAGGGCAGTCGAGCTACGACGCCGGAGCCGTCGGTGACCCGATCGAGCTCGTCGTCGTGGAACGCGACTACGACACCGTCGGCGGTGACGTGCGCGTCGGTCTCGAGATAGCGGTAGCCCAGATCCACAGCGGCACCGAACGCGGGCATCGAGTTCTCGGCCTCGTCCGC
>JAAEOH010000307.1 GCA_024244645.1 Hyphomicrobiales bacterium | reverse complement strand
CGGAAACCGAACATACATCATCACCGCCAAGCGGATGATCTCGGGACTGGTCCGGAAATATCGAAATGGGTTTGATTTTCTCATCCAGCAACGCTACGCGGCCGCTCAGCTCGCCGCAAGATCATCGCTCTGACAACGCCCGCGAAAACGCTCCGGGCCATTTCGAAATCCCATTGCGTATTGTGGTCGGGGATTTTAACCCGATCCTATACGCGAACATCGGCGGGGAAGTGGTCCTGCCAGACAAGACACGCATCGCAATTACACTGCACGATGACGGAGCGAACGAGGACGCGCGCACTCTGGACGGTATCTACAGTCGAGTTTTTGCCCACAACATGCCCGGCGGGTACACAGCGGAGCTTGTCACCACCGGCGTATCCAGCCGAAACGAGCCCTTCAAACGTTACACGAACTTTTCCTTCGCGTTCCCAGGCGCTGTTCCTGGTCGAGACCATCCCGAGATCGATCCGAAGGATCCAAGGAACGAACCGTGCATCCCTTGCTTGTGGTTGAGGGCGCTGTTGATTCTGATTTTCATCCTGTTGATCTTGCTTTTCTGGCGTAATTCGGGTTTGCGAGCGATAAGAAACTAGGACTGGTTCATTTCACCTGGCCCATTCACGACACGCCAGACGCCACGCCGTACGGCGGCCCTTACCGGCAGCGGACACCAGTCCTCTCTGCTCGCACCCGAGCGGCCTTGTCCATTTGCGACATCCATCCACCCTGCCGGAGAGTCAGCAAATGTATAGGAGCGCCAAAACCCGCCTACAGCGAAATATTGTTCTGCTCTTATCGCGTGGAATGTCGCGTTTGTATCAAGGGTGTGAACCGGCGTCCAAAAAGGACCCCACCCAGTTACTGGGATACTGCGCTGAAACTATTACGTAAATCGGCTTTTGCCGTAGTTCGATCGGCATTCAATTGGGACCCCCGTCCAAAGCCCATTTTGGGCAACCAGATCAATGTATTAGATTGGCAGGTGGTGGGGTCCCTGTTCGACGCCGTTTCACAATCTGAAGGAGAGCGTCCCGTTTGAACTCGTCACTGAATTTGGCTGCGCCCATGATGGCCTCCTTGCCTCAAAATTAGGGAAGAAGGCGTCTACGAATCTAGGGGCTATTCAAAGAATAGGCTTTGGTATATCCGTTTAGTCCGGATTTTGTTGGAGCATTGTTCTCTCGTGAATGGAAGGATGCACTATGGGACAAGTTCTGCAGGAGAGCGCAACGGTATCAACCGGAAGACCGTCGCCAAATGGAAGAAGAGGACTTCAGTCTCCGACCTGCCGGCAGGGCCGAAGGATCCGAAGTCGATAGTGCCGTCGATTGGGGGCATCCATACCAACTACCGTGATTGTTGACCAATATGTGCCGTAATATAAGAGTGGTTCGGGCCCTCAAGAATGCACAGCGATTATGATGGAGTTCAGCAAATGACGCTTCCGGTAGGCCAGTTTGATATCGGGGAAATGCCACGCTTTGGATTGACCAGATTCGCCGATCGTTTTCCAGATGAGGTGAAAAAGATACAACTTGGTATTGGTGGTGATGTAGAGCACCTAGTGGAAGTTGCAGATGAACTGTCGAACCTTCCGCGTGTCAAACAAATTTCCGATTTTCATTGTGTGACGACGTGGAGCTGTCGGGGATTGGAATGGGAAGGTATCCTTTTCAAAGACCTTTATGCGAATATCGTCCTGCCATTGGCTCGGCCAAGGCCTGAAGCATCGTTTGTAGTTTTTCGTTGCCAGGATGGCTATCGCTCGAGCCTGCAGCTCAGCGACCTGTTAGCCGACAACGTCATGCTTGCGGACAGATTGAACGGAGAAGCACTGTCAATCAGCAACGGTGCGCCGTTGCGTTTGGTTGCACCGGCGCACTACGGATACAAAAGCCCAAAGCATCTCAACCGCATCGAATTCCGGCTGACTGATAAAAACTATCGACCCGCGGGATTGCGCTTTATGGAACATCCGCGAGCGCGCGTGGAAATGGAGGAACGCGGGATTGGCATACCCGGCTGGCTGCTTCGACATGTATACAGACGGTCTGTCGGTTCGAACCGGAAACTCTTCAAGCGAGCACTGGAACAACACTTAGCTGATACCAAGCGTCGTTAATACTGACCCATATGATGGCCAAAATTCGTCTGCCGACACTCGAAGGGCGATACGGGTTACTCCAACAAGTCGGCAAATCTGAGGACATGTTGATCGGTTGTCGCAAAGCTGGTTACAAGTCGCGTGATGAGTTCGTCCTCGCTGACGAGGCAGGCGGCGAATTGCGGGTCACAAATTTTATTCAGATACCTCCTAGAAACCCTCGAATACCGGAGACCTCGGCTTTGCAACCTTAGGAATAGTACCACATCGGACACGGTTCAACCGGTGTGCCGATCATTCGTCGCCGCTGCGTTAAATGAAGACTACGCAGCAACGGGCCTGCTTAGGGCATTGTCACGTTAATCAAGTAAATGTTCATTTTGGCGATGTGGGCAATTTATAAACTATTGAAATCGCGGGCCTCTGTCGTAACCGAATGTGGTTATTTTGCGGTTCTGTCACACTAACTGGATGATCGGTTGCCTACGTCCCGGTATTGTTGTGGGATGCAGAAAATCTCCTATGCCCGACACCGATTTCCAGCTTTGATCATTCAACATGCGGTCTGGTTGTATTTCCGTTTCCCCCTCAT
>JAAEOH010000306.1 GCA_024244645.1 Hyphomicrobiales bacterium | reverse complement strand
CTGAGGGGGAAACGGAAATACAACCAGACCGCATGTTGAATGATCAAAGCTGGAAATCGGTGTCGGGCATAGGAGATTTTCTGCATCCCACAACAATACCGGGACGTCGGCAACCGATCATCCAGTTAGTGTGACAGAACCTTCACACAGCCTCCGGATAAAGTGACCAATGCGATCTAACAGGAATTTTCAATCTACGACGTGTTCTATGCGGCCAACTTGTACCATGTCGGAAATTCTGGACGCCCCCGCTACTGTAGATCTGTCGTATACACTGGAGTTTTTGGATCTCCTTACGATCACCGGTGGTGATCAACAAACGCTACCTTAGCCTATGTGCATGATGCACACGAGAGAGGAGTAAAATGTGCTTTGAGAAGCTGCTCGTCGGATCCGGGATTTCGTTCACCGCCAGTTCGGCTACTGCGTTTCAAGGGACATGATGTATGCCACAAGGTTGTCGACATTGCCGGGTGTCAGGACGTAGCTGATCTCGGGCATGTTGGAGTGCAATGGCGGGAACATGATCCGGCCGTAGATTTGTTTACTCGAGCGATATACAGCGATAGATGTGAAACTTGGCGGATACTGTTTGAACGGACCACTTGGCTTGATATTGTGGCAACGGGTGCACCACTCCTGCGCAAGCACCTTTCCCTTGGCGGGGTCATCGGCACAGACGTTGGTTGCTGTCAATGCAAACAACGCTCCCAGCAAATAGGTGGGACGGATTAATGACATGTAATTTACTCCCGATCAAAACTGTATGGTTTGACCACCCGCTGGTCGGACTTTGGCTTCGTTGGCCATGTCCCATTTTGCCACGAGCGCCCGAGGCCCAGCGTTGATTTCGGTCAAGCAGTCTAAAAATCGCGCTGATGGTGAACTGCTACGAGGTCCGCTCCGGGCTCGAAGCCGACAAACGCTCCTTTCATGGTCGTTTTATAGGATCAGTTTTGTCGCAGCCGGGCCGTGATCGATCAGAAGCACGGCTGTGCGGTTCACTTCAACTATGAACTCAACCAAACAGATCTTCTAATATATCTGATATTTTGATCGATTTAGCATTCGCCCAGTCCGGTCTATAGGATGGCTTTAGGACAGGGTACTCTGTACCAAACCCATTGTTGGACCAAGTGCCATCGAAAAATAAGTCCCGTTCCTTTTTGCGCCGCGGGATAATCTCTGGTGGCTTTTTCCAGTTCATAATGGCCTTTTTCGCGCCAGCGGTGTCGCCAGCTTTCCACAACTTGACCCAACTGGCTCTCTTTATCCCTCCAGTATTGTAGTGAAACGAAAGCGCCGCCCCTAACTCGGCTTCGGATAGACTGTGACCACTGAAAGCATTCTGCACGGCGGGTAAGTAGTTGTTTCGGACAACCCACTCAAAAATTTCAAAGCATCTTTTGAGCGTCTGTGGATTGTCAACATATCGCGGATAAACTTTGTGTCCGGAAGCGGTCGTTATACCAATGCTCCAGGTCCAGACGTTGACCGAATCTCTATATGCCTCGCGAACTACTCCTTCGTGTGAGATCAGTTCAGCTGCAATCTGTGGCGTGATTTTCCAACTCATTTTCAAATACCTGGTAGCTGGCGCCCTTAATATAAATTGGCATACTACACTCAAAGGGATGGCTTCTTGATTTGTCAACAGCGGTTTGATGGCGTTTCGTCTTGGACCTATAAATACCGTTCCGAAGTGATCCAGCTGCCCCCAACTGACACAACACACTGGTCACAAACGGTCTTTTTTGGCGTGACGCTGTCTTTCACTGAAATCGCTAGTGTTTCATTCGTCAAAAACTCTTGGCAAAACTCTTTTTGGTTTTGACACGTTTTTGGCCGGAAGCGTCAAAGCGGTCATTTGTGCAGTTCGCAGCATCGGCAATTTTGGGCTCGGAGCCGCCATCGAGCATCGAACAACATTTCACCCTAAGGTAGATCCACAATATTAGACATCTCCGAAAAACCCTCGAATACCGGAGACCTCGGCTTTGCAACCTTAGGAATAGTACCACGTCGGACACGGGTCAACCGGTGTGCCGATCATTCGTCGCCTATGCGGACAAAACTGCCTTACGATTTCCACGCAGCTACCTGATCTGCGACACCGCCAGAACGGGCAAAATGTGCCACAACCAGTCATTCATGCCGATAGCAGAGAAGGACAATTCCGAGCCCGTTGCGGAATCTTAACGCATCGTCGGAATGTCAGCTTACGATCGCCAATCGGCAATTCATCGCCAGAATATGTCAGGCAACTTGGTGCAAATAGGGGGGATTTCGTTCACCGGCGGTAGAATCTATGCTCGTTCACGAACTCTGCGTCATAGGCCAAAAGCAAAGAATTAACCATGTTGTAGAACGTACCAGCCGTTCCATCTATTGATCTCCTTATCCAGAATAGTACAGAAACCGGCACTTCGTAGACATCGTACTCCGGTTCATTCATTCCTTTGATAATATTGAATTGATGAATGTAATGCGATGTTACCGCGTAATTTGGCGGAAGTTTTCGACTCTTTACTAAAGATAAGTATTTCCGCCTTTCACGTTCAAACGAATCCTCATCTTGTTTTAGATAGCTGTATGTCAAATAATAAGTTCTCGCTAATCTTCTTATATAGGTATTGTACAACTCTTTTGTTTCTTCGATGAAAATTCGATCCTCTAGAATAATAGAGAAAATTCTAGAAGCGGATTTGACGAATTCTATGTTATAGTGGCCAAATTCGAACTCTGCGTTAAGGTTCAATGTGGATGAGGTGTGGGGCCCGCTGTCGAAAATCGGCACGTCAAATAATTCGGAAATCTTTCTGTAGTTGATCGAAGATTTTATATGACAGTACAGGCCTCGGAGGCCGCGATCGGCTATCCACGTTAATTCCTCAATACACGCCGTCCCGGGATCACTAAAGCGTGGATCGGAATATATTGAATCGAGCTGGAGCCAAGAATTCTTGGTAAGGGATATTATTGGCGCAGCATTGGCTTCAGTCATCGCTCGCCGATCTTCATGACTTTCTGATGTGTCAGGTGGCGGGGATTGTACCGCTGGCGTTTGCTGCACCAAATCCACGGGATAACCCCAACGCCGCAGCTGTTCGAGAACGCGATCGATTTTGACCGCTTGCGCACGTGGTGGCTGGTCCCGGGTGATCATGCCAACAAGTTCCCATTTCTTGGTGAATAATCCGCCGCCTGAATGGCCGTTTTGAATGGATAAAGACTCAAATCTGAGAAAGTCGCCGAGGCTGTCCGATATCCGATCAGGTGTGACATTGATCCGCCAGCCTTCGCCAATTGGGTTACCGATCGTGAAGACCTCGTCGCCCCGCGCGAGACCACCCGATGCATCAAGCTGTTGAAACGGTATTTCGTTGACAGGTATTGCGGAATGGGTAATACCTTTCACCACAATTACCGCCAAATCGAGATCTACGTCGTAGTCATCCAAGACTTCCGCGCGGACATATTCTCCGGGTAGTTGTTTCAACCGCAGGCGGACATCTTCCAGCTTCGTATGCCTCCAGGCCACATGGTGTGCCGTGGCGATATAGAGCCGATCAGCTCTCGAACCGATGATGATGCCGGCGCCGAAGACGTCCTGGTTTGCGATTTTACCCTCTATAAGAACGATCAGTTGCTTGGCCTCCTCCTCGCCTGCCCTCGACGTATCCGTGTTTGCAACGACAAGGACCGCTATTGCGGCAGCGCAAATGACGAGACGCGTAAGGTTCCAGCTCATACTCGAATCCTCCACCAGCGAACCACGGCGAGTGCAAGTCCGAACACATACATTGCAGCCCCCCAAAGGAGCGACAACGCGTGTTGGGAGCTCATCCATTCTAGGTATGTGGGCATGAGGCTGTGCTGCCCACTCCCCTCACCGACTGTAAGATTTTCTACTTCTCCATGAAAGCTGAATACAAAATAATCTCCGGCAAGAGTAAGCGTACGAATATAACCTTCGGACACTTCGAGGCGTAGAGACTCCGCCGCCCGAAGGGCTCGCGACATTTCGCCGAGATCGTTGAAATAGATCGTGCCACTCCAGATCGTGGATTCCTCCACCTGCGTTTGGCCGGCCACCTCCTGATGCACCCTCATGAGAGTCAGTGCGCTCACCGGAATGATGCGGGAAAATAATTCGCGACCATCATCAGCAACTGTCATCAAGAAGTCCACCACGTTCCCACTGCCCGTTAGATGCAAGGCTCTGCCACGACCGAAATCGCGGTCGAAATTGGAGCCATCGGGTGAGCGTAGGCCGAGCCGCCCGCTCACAGTCAGACTGGTAACTGTTTTGATTTCTTCATGTTGAAGCGACAAACTGAATTGGTTGGGCAGTGACGTCTTGCGCAACCAGATCCGGGTGCCGCGTGGCGGGGCCAATGGCTGAAGCGTGATGCGCCCCAACGCCGATTTCGGAGCCCGGAGCTGCAATTGCGACCATATCTCATCAGTTGCCGAAAGAGCTTGGCCTGAACGGCCCTTGCTGCGAGGAATTCGCACGTGAGCAAGTCCCTCCGCATCCAATTTAACCAGGCTGGTGGGCTCATTCAGAATCTGCGATTGTGGGACGACCAATCCCAGCGCTCCCACTTTAAAGTCGATGACGACATTGGTTGAAGGCACCCTGAGAAAAAGCAGACTGCTTACTACGCCGAGAGTCAAGGCCAGGACTGCAGCCACCGGCCACCGCGGTCGCTGGGCAGGCTCTTCAACTTGTTCGGTAATCTCAACTAGGCGAGCAAATCGCTCCAATCGGTCAGCCTCGTCGGCAGAAATCTGTCCGTCATTGTCCAGCACTCGATTGCGCGCCTCCGTCACCTGTTGACGAAGCAGTCCCTTGAGCTGTGCGCTCTTCTCATTTCCTCTCAAGCCCGTCCTTTCCTTGTTAACCGTCAGGGCGATAAAAATAGGCTTCCACGACCGTATCTCCGCCACGCGCCAGCTCGGCGGCGATAGAAATGTGGTAGAGCCCAGGCTCAGACAACGGCGGCATCAAGACCGGAAAAGTACGTTCGGCTGGGTAGAAGCCATATTTGAGGGGTTCTTCGTCGATCAGATAGTTTTCTTCCTCACCGGTGTCGCTTATGGCTACAACGCTGATATAAACTTCGTTGAGCTCAACGCCGGGCCGGGCCAGCATTTTAAAGTTCCTTTGAGCCGCCTCGACTTTATCCTGCACAATGCCTTCCTGCCTAACGCGCAACGGCAAGAGGACACGCCGCTCCTCACCCGCGATTACTAGATCAATGCTACCGAGAACACCCAGGCTTCTTCTTTCGATGCCCACGCCGGCCAGAACCTCCAACGGCCACAGAAATCTTTCGGCTTCCGCGGGCACTCGGCTATCCATGCGGTAGTATGTCTTTCGTTCCAGCGACACCGCACGCAGGCGCAATTCACCCACCCCTGTTGCTGTCCACTCGACGATAAGCGGCTTCCCATTGCTCAGATCGTAGTTGGCGATAGCCGACATGAACGACACAATCGACAGTGCGACACTGGAGACTTTTTCAGCGTATAGCCCTTCGCAATATTGCCCTCTCAGTCTATAGCCCCAAGGTCCGGCTACGCGCTCTTCAAGGAGCGGGTCGCAGACGCTGTCTTGCGCCGACGCAAATTGGAAAGAAAAAAGGGTTGCCCACACATTCAGAACAACGAGCACAACGACATTTGTCAGCGACATCTTTTAATTCCATGATCACCGCGACTGAATTTGACACACTTACGGTAAGGCCACAACTGTGGGGCTATCCGGACGAGCTTCCGGCCAATGTGCATTTGCAAAGCCCACGGTAGCATCACCGAGATGGATCAAAGGCCGAGAAACATTCAATGGCTTCAATTTCGGCTTTCGGGTGGAATCTGCCGATGGCGTGATGTCTCAAAAGTCCGCTCTGCCGTATTTTATCAACGGTGGGTCAAACGGCTGTTTAGGGCCATCTTTAACCCCGACCCTGTTATCCAAGTGCCGACCTGCGACACGGACCCAAGGTCTTAAAAGGGCGTTGTCAGAGCGATGATCTTGCGGCGAGCTGAGCGGCCGCGTAGCGTTGCTGGATGAGAAAATCAAACCCATTTCGATATTTCCGGACCAGTCCCGAGATCATCCGCTTGGCGGTGATGATATATGTTCGGTTTCCGCTTTCGCT
>JAAEOH010000305.1 GCA_024244645.1 Hyphomicrobiales bacterium | reverse complement strand
GGCCTGAGGAATGATTTGTTGAACCTCCTCGATATTCGCCAGATCGGCAGCGATCATCAGTACCGGTACCCCGCTTTCCTCGGTGATTGCCTTCGCGACCTTCTCGCCTTTTTCAACTCCGCGGCCGACAATTGCGATGCCAGAAGCGCCGGCCTGGGCAAAAAACCGGGCGATGCTTGCGCCAAGGCCTTGCGTACCGCCGGTGACAACGGCAATTTTACCATCAATCCGATTCACTGAACCACCTCATGTCCGTCGTCATATATTTTGGGACAGTTCAAGCTCTGAGCTAAAGGAGGATCTGGCTCATCGCGGTTTCCATTCTACGCGGCGGATTTGCGATATTGCAAACGCCGTTTCTGGATTGTCTGTCGTTTGATCCTTTCTCGTTGCATCAGAATGGTTTGGCCGCGTCCGAAGTAGACATCGGCGGGTGTGAGGTTGTTCAGGCTCTCGTGATAGCGATGGTGATTGTAATGATCGAAGGCCTCGATCTGAGCCTCAGGGTCGCCCGGCAGAAAGTAGTTTTCCAGCAGGATGCGGTTCTTGAGGGTCTGATGCCAACGTTCGATCTTTCCCTGGGTCTGTGGGTGATACGGTGCACCACGAACGTGATCCATTTGCCGGTCATCGAGCCATTCAGCCAGATCACCAGAGATGCATGAGGAGCCATTGTCTGTGATCAGAGCGACCAGCTCGGTGATATTTTGGCCGGATTTGCGTTCAGGTAAAACTGACCAACCCAGTCGGCCGGCCATAGGTGAGCCAATATCTACGGCAGCGACAAGAGAGGGGCTAAAGTGTGTCATGTGGGCAGTCATTCAGCATCAAATCAACGTGATTATCGCACTACGTTACCTCAGGCGTTACCTTAAAAATACAACCGTTAAGAAAACTATCATTAACTACCTGAAAAGATTGGTGCCCAGAGGCGGAATCGAACCACCGACACGCGGATTTTCAGT
>JAAEOH010000304.1 GCA_024244645.1 Hyphomicrobiales bacterium | reverse complement strand
TCGGATGCGTTCGTACTCGAACTGGCAGTGGCATCTCGACGAGGTGTTTGTGAAGATCAACGGTCAGACACACTATCTATGGCGGGCTGTGGACCACGAAGGCGAAGTGCTGGAATCGTATGTCACGAAGCGTCGGGATTGCAAAGCGGCACTGAAATTCCTCAAGAAATCAATGAAGCGTCACGGTCAGCCGCAAGTGCTTGTGACGGACAAACTCCGATCTTACGGCGCGGCGATGACAGTCATTGGTAACGCCAATCGACAACAAACTGGTCGTTGGCTGAACAATCGAGCAGAGAACTCGCACCTACCGTTCCGACGACGAGAACGCGCCATGCTCCGCTTCCGACACATGCGAAGTTTGCAGAAATTCGCCGCGGTCCATTCTTCCGTCCACAACCATTTCAACCAGGAACGCAGCCTCTACTCTCGGTCCAACTTCAAGCTTAACCGTACTGCCGCTCTTGCCGAGTGGCGTGATCTCGGTGCGGCATAAGGGGCAGCGTCACTGCTCTTGCGGAGACTGGTTCGCATTTGTCTGACAGCACCCAGTCAGGACATACCCATCACCACTTCGACTTACGATGTCAGAGATACATGTGATCGACCCATCTGCGTAGCGCCCCTGCGCGACGGCGCTAGCTCCGCTCTGCCAAGTCTCCAATGTGAGTGACGACAAAGCTTGGTAGCTGGCAAAGTCAGAAAACCCGAGCCGAACAAGGCCAGGTAGCAGAGCTTCAACGTAGGGTTCGAAAGCATGCCCCTCGTCGAAGCGCGCCTGAAGTGCGGGATCGACCGGCGGGAGAAGATGCTTGGCATGCTTCTTAAGCCAAAGCCAGGCAGGGTGCCTTAGGAACAACATGTAGTCGGATTTAGAAATTTGCATACCGAATAATTGCAGCTAGCAGCCCTGTAAGTAAATGTGGGTATCGCCGAGTAGGTTTGCGGGATGTTTACTGCAATGAAAACGCCGGCTCTGAAAACTACCCTAGCGTGATTGTGAAAACCGTACCCATTGGAGCTGATAGACGTTTTGCAGAACATTACTTAGTCTGCTTTCGATCACACGAGGGAAAGTACCGATGTTGCCAACTATAGTTTCAATTCTGGTCGGAGCGGCTTTTTGGTATGGCGCCAAATACGGGCCTGGTATCGAATGGGTCCTTGCAGTGTTAGCGTTTGGCTTCACCTATCAGACAATGCAGAATGAGAAGGTCTTGAAAGACATCCGAAAGACTCTCCAAACGCACGAGCGGAAGCTGTTTCCAAAAGACCATGTTGGGGATGACTGAGGCGATAGCCCGCTACAACTCCGCAGCGCCGCAAAGAATGCTTTGCGGTCCATAATTCACCTGTTTTGTTGGATGTGTGGTTAGTTTAGCGGCGAGATTGTTCCGCTGTTGTCAACGGTTTTTGGTCGCTTATGCTGAACGATGTGAACGGCGGCAATGCGGAGAGGCTGTGTGAAAACACAAATCTCAGCGGTGTCGTTAGAATTCTGTTCTCATTGCCACGGTTTTTTGAAATCACAGCGCATTGCATCGCCGGTGAAATACCAGCCCGCAGAATTCCATTCTATCTGATTT
>JAAEOH010000303.1 GCA_024244645.1 Hyphomicrobiales bacterium | reverse complement strand
GGTCGAGGCACAATGGAGTTCTCTGGCATCAACGGCTGAATGGTCGATGAGCATCCAAGGAAAGATTGCAGCAGGGCACCAGGCGTATGATGCTGCAAGATATCCATAGCCGACAAGGCTGAGAAGCCCTTACCTATCTGCAACACAGGGTGTTCCTCGTGAAGAGCGCATAAATAGGCAACAATGCGAACAGCCTTGAGGGAGTCCCCACCGCTTTCAAAAAAATCGCTCGCCATCCCCATGCCCTCGCTCCGGAGCTCCCTCCGATAGATTGCGAGAACCGCTTCCTCCAGTGGAGAATTGGGAACCACATGGTGTCCATGAGAGCTTCTGATGCCACCACTTCTGTGTGCAGCTTTGCCCTCAACTAGGAGACGAAGAAAGGCATGCCGATCCACCTTGCCAGAAAGCGTGGTTGGGATGAAGTCCATTGAAAGAACCACAGAAGGGACCATGTGAGGTGGCAGCACCTTGGAAACACTAGTCTTAACAGCAGATGCATCCACACTCACAGGTGTCACAAAGCCCACTAGGCTTTGTTCATGTACCAACACCACAGCCCGGGTAACAGATGAGTTCACGGATTGCAGAGCCATCTCAACCTCACCCAGCTCCACACGTTGGCCTTTGATTTTGATTTGCCCATCATTCCGCCCAATGAAGAAAATGGATCCATCGGGAAGCAG
>JAAEOH010000302.1 GCA_024244645.1 Hyphomicrobiales bacterium | reverse complement strand
TGCGAATAGCACAAAAAAGAACAATCGAAGAAGCATGGCGATATGTCGGCGAACTCGTCGGATCAATCAAACCAACCGAGTGCGCAAACTACCTCAAAAATGCCGGATATGCTTCCGTCTAAAGGTGACAGACTCTAGTTGTTTTTATGCGTATAATGCGGATACAAATTGCCGTGTTCTTTCAATATTTTCGATGCCCATGCCCGGGGTATCTCTCTTTATCTGCGCTAACGCAGCACAGCAAACGGCATCGTATCGAAAGCCCGCCGGACGTTGCTCACAGATTATGGGTAATTGTCTTGGCTCGATAATGATCCAGAGCAATTCGTGCGCGAATTTATCGGCGGCCGAGAATATGGAAACTTCAGCTTTTTCCGTGCGGCCAAGAATGAGACGGATTTTGCCTTGGTCAATTTTTCCCAATTTCCAGGATTCCATGTGTTCATCTTCAAGGCGGGACGCCCCCGTCACCCAAATCCATTCAGTCAGCCAATAGCGCCCTCTCGCAAGAGCGGGCCCGTTCTTTGGCCCCAATCAGAACTGACGGGATCTGATTTCACTGCCAACACCGACTGCGCATCGACCGCGAACGCCTTTGATCAATCAACCCAGCCCGCCTTCACAAGTCGGACGTTGTGCCCTATGGAATGCGGCAACTGCAGTCGGTTGGAGCCAATCAATGACCCGAGTTTTCAGGTTTTCAGTTCGTGTCACTGTGCTGATCGCGCTTTGCTGGGCCTTTGGTTCGTTGCTCCCGCCGGCGGCGGAAGCGCAACTTCTTCCGGGTTCCAGCGCTTCGAAGTCCGATGACAAGTCGTCGAACGGGATGGAGTCGCTGCTTGAGGAAGCGCGAAAGGACGGCTCGACGGTCATCATTGTCAAACCGGGAAACGACGACGGCGCAGCGGCAAACGCTGATGAAGGGGCGATGCGAACCGCCCGCTTTTTCAAGGCGCGGTCGCGTATCCAGGACATTGTCGCCAGCGTTCCAACGCTCTGGCCGAATATCCGGGAAACGCTGAAAATAGCCAGTCCCGACGGATCATATTTTTGGATTATCAGAGCCGTCGGGACAGCTCTTTTCGGACTGTTCGTCGGCTGGCTCGCCATCAAGCCGATCCTGAGATGGGGGCGCGACCATTTCAAATACATGTACGATCCCGATCCGGCTACCACCGCCGACAAGGCGAAATACCTGATTTTCCGCGTGGTATTGGCGCTGGTCTACATCGCCATTTTCTTCGTCATGGCAATGGCCGTGGCCTTTGCCCTCGATACCGGCGAGGAGCCTTCGAGGCGAATCATTTTTGAAATCGTGCTGGCCTATCTGTTTTACCGGCTGATGATCCGCGCGGTTTCGTGGAACCTGTTTGCCTATGATGCGCCGAGCCACCGGATCGTGAACCTGACCGATGAAGAGGCCAACCGGATACACCGTGATTGGGGCATATCGGTTGCAATCGCGGTCGTCTTTGCCGCTTGTGCGCGGTTTTTGAGCTTCACCGGCGAGGAACAGAATTATGCCGGTCTGACCTTCGAAAACATCCGCTTCATCCAGATATGTAGTGCCTGTTTCGTAACCCTGATTTTGGCAGTTCTCACAGTCAAGAACTGGAGGGCCTGGCAACATATATTCGCACCCGAAAGCGCCAGTGCCTGGCTCTACAGTCTCCGCACGACACTTGCGCGTACCGTGCCCGCGGTCTTCTTGATCTACATGCTGGTTGCCCTTGGCGTTTTCGTCTATCGGCTTGCCCTCGATCTGCCAAATCCCGGCACAATCATTGCCGCGCCATTTGTTGTTTTCTGGATGGCACTGATGGCCTACGGCGTTGTGATCATTGTCATTCAGGCGCTGTACAACAGGCGCATACGGCTTTTTGAGGAGCGTGCAGCAGCCGAACAGGAACGTCTGGCAAAAGAGGCCGGACAGGTGGACACCGATGCCGGCGAAGAAATGGTCGTCGGCCCGTCGAGCGCCGATTTCGAGTACCAGCCGGTTTTCAAGCCCTTCTTCGAGATGGCCGCCATGGCAATAATCGCAACCATTGCCGTTGGCGAGCTGATCCGCAGCTGGGGTGTGGATCTGAATAGAGAAGGCAATTTCTGGGCTTCGCTGCTCGACATCATCCTGGCGTCCGCTCTGTGCTGGCTTGCCTATCGTGCAGTTTCCATCTTTATCGACAAGCGGCTCGAGGAAGAAGGCGGCGCGCCGGAATCCGATGATGAAGAACTGGGTGGCGAGGGCGGCGGCGCCGGTGCGACGCGCGTGGCAACCCTGTTGCCCATCATGCGCTATATGATGATTATCGTGCTGTTCTCCATTGCCGGCATGATCGTACTGTCACGCCTGGGTTTCGATATCGGTCCGATCTTCGCCGGTGCAGGTGTTGTCGGTATTGCTGTCGGTTTCGGCGCACAGACCCTTATTCGGGACATTTTTTCCGGAGCGTTCTTTCTGCTCGATGATGCATTTCGCAACGGCGAATATGTTGAGATCGAAGGCATCAAGGGTACCGTTGAGAGAATCTCGATCCGTTCGTTCCAGCTTCGCCACCATCTTGGCGCGTTGCACACGATCCCCTTTGGCGAAATCAAGCGGCTTACCAACTTTTCGCGCGACTGGGTGCTGATGAAACTGCCGTTGCGTGTGACCTACGATACCGACGTGGAAAAAGTGCGCAAGCTGGTGAAAAAGCTTGGGCAGGAACTTATCAACCACCCTCAGATTGGACACACGTTCATGCAGCCGCTGAAATCGCAGGGTGTCTACAAAATGGAAGACTCCGCGATGATTATTCGCGTCAAATTCATGACAAAGCCGGGCGAGCAATTCGTCACCCGCAAAGTAGTCTATGAATCAATTCAGGACCTTTTCGCCCGTGAGCGCATTCATTTTGCTCACAAGCAGGTGACGGTCCGACTTGAAGATGGACAAAAAGCAGACGATCTGACGGCGGATGAAAAGAAGGCGGTTTCAGCAGCGGCACGATCGATTATAGATGAAGAGGAGGCTGCAGCGCTCGCGGCAAAGGGCGGTACAAGCGGCAGCGATCGATGATAAACGACATTTGTGACATCAGATCCTATGACGTCATTTCCGCTCCTGGCACATTTCACCCACCCAAACTCTGGCGCATTTTGAGCAGCCTTGCGGACTTACAATGTCCGCAACCCGAGTGTCCAATGCCTTTGATATGGCTCGTCACACTTCAGCAAAGTGGTCTTGCCCGCTTTTAGTGGACACCTAGAGTAAAGTGCTATTGGCGCTAGGACGTGTTTTATGACGAAGCCGAAGCGATACAAGGCAGGACTACCGGCACTTCAGAACCGATAGGGTTCAGTCTTTAGAAAGGCAAGTCAGCAAATACCCTGAACGACGAGCGCTCCTATTGAGGAAATGGGAAGAACGATTGGTTGAAAAGCAATCTGGGCAATAACTCGGACCGCGGCTATGGAACTGGGAATCTGCACAAAAAAGGGCTCAAAACTGCCGTTTTGGTGCAACGCACACTGCTCCAAATCCAAATTTCGAAACATGAATGACGGGTCTGCGGATTTTGCTGCCGTTGAGGTTTTTTGATGTTCAATTTCTTAGATGACCAGGACGGATTAGGAAAATCGCTGTGCGGCACGCTGACTATTGGAAAAGCAAGCTAGACCACGACATGCCGCTTCCGAAGGAATTTCGGCTGCCACGTTCTCGTATCATGTATATCGAAGCCAAGTCCGAAGGCCTTGAGGGCGATGCAGTAATCGGTCGAGTATACTTTTCCAAGTCCGGAAAACTCTTTATTACAAGGGTTTGCGATTCCAGAGTTCGAAAGGCGCCGGCTTTAAGGCCAACTACTTTGAAACACAGAGCGGTGATTTCTTTTGGATATCCGGACCGAGAAAAGATCAGAATGATCGCCTGTATGGCGGAAACAGGGATGTTTCTGTCGACGAAGATGTACGTGATGAATACGATGAGTTGACAGGTCTGTCACCCAAGTAGCGGTGAAAAACAGGTAGGCCTTCATTGGGCTCCAAGCATGCGTAATTGGGCTGCCTTCGCGCCGAGGTCAAGCTCCCGATAGGATCACAGGCTATGTGTGAACAAGGGAGACAATTATGGATTACTTTGCTGGTTTGGATGTGTCGCTGCGTTCCTGCGCGCTTTG
>JAAEOH010000301.1 GCA_024244645.1 Hyphomicrobiales bacterium | reverse complement strand
CTTGTTCTCCCTGAGATACTGGCCCGGAATTCGCGTAAACAGAGCCATTGACAGATAGACTTGGTGCTGACGCGCAAAATCTTGCCCGCGTTCGATCAGGGTAGGTTCAGCCTCCTTGTCGATCTGGGCGTTGGCTTCCGCCCAAAGGATAAACTTCGAGCCCACACGTGCGCCGATTTCGCTGAGCCGGAACAACTCATCATGCGTATTCTGATTTTTCAGAGCGATCGCTACTCCATCGGCGTCGGTACCTCTGGAAATGCTCTCACGGGGCATCTTAGCTGAAATCGAGGCGACGCGAACCGTCTCGGCGTCGGGCGGGAACACCGCCAAACGTGCGCCACCCAGTACCAGGATGGCCGCGACAATGCCAACATAGACAATCACACCGGCGCGAATCTTCTCCCACTTGAATTCCTGCTCCCAGGCCCAGTTCGCAACGGCTGCAAACCACACCACGACGAATGTCACACCCCAAATACCGGTCAGCGACAACAGCTGCAGCAAAGGTAGATTGCCGTGTTGGGAATAGGCGATCATTCCCCAACCGCCGTAGGGGTTGAAATGCGCATTGATGAAATCAATTGAAACCCAGGCGATCGGTAAAATCAGTGTCGCTAGGAACCCGGTGATTTGACCGACCAGCAGACGGTCGATCATATAAGGCAGCAAGAAAATGACGCCGATGATGGCAAACACCAGCGACAGTGCCCAGAGGAAGGGGATGGGGATCATGCCCTGCCAACTAATGATGAGCATGACGACCAGCGTCACATAGCCGATCGGAAGTCCGATCTTCAGGCCTTGCGTTCTAACGAAACGAACCATGAATACAGGGCCGAGCCAGGCGGCTACGGGAACGGAGAATTTTCCGTTGGCGAGCACCAGCAGGACGAAGGCCATGCCAAGCATGATGATGGCCTGGAGGTCGAAACGGTTCTTCACGGATGCATCGGCTTGATCCAACGGTTGCCCTCCTTTGGGAGTGTCAGAAAACAACAACGTTAATGCTTGGCGAATGCGCCAAGCGGTACATTGAAGTCAGATGTCGCAAACAGTAATTGGCGACGACTACTCCGTAAATGATTTGCATCAGGTCGCTGAAAAACTCGGCGATGCTGGCAATTAATAGCGAACCGTGCTGGGTTCTATTGCCTTCGCTTCAAACGCGGCTGCTTGACACCCGAGAATTCGGGTAGGCCCAACCTCTAGTCCCGGACAAAGGCTGAGAATACCGAAGTGGTGTATAGATATCGGATAAATCTTTATTGACTAACCAGCAATCGTGGAAATGGCGAATTGATCAACCGAACGCAAAAAAAGCTAATTCTGTATGTGACTCTGATCGGGTTGTCGGTCGTTTGTGGACCGATCTATGGCCTGATATTCATTCCCGATTTATCGAACACACCGCTCTGGCCGATGGCTCTGGATGGAGCCATCGGCGGGTCGCTGCTTTGGGGATGTACGATTTTGCTTTGGCCGAGCCGTATCTGCGCGCCGTTGCGCCGCTTAGCTTTTCCCTGGCATATCATCCTATTATTGGCCCTGGTCGCTCTCTGCATACCGCTCACCGGCTCGATCAGCAGCTCGATACAATCAGGCAAGTTTGTCCTGATCCTCGGGTTTGGACCGGGCTGGACGCTCTATCTTTACATCCTGGCGATTGCCACACTGACCTTGGTTATTATTCAAATCGCCCAAGTGATTGGACCCCGCATCCTCGGCAATATGTTGATGGGGCGGTATCACGATCCGGTAGAGGAACGCCGGATCTTCCTCTTCATCGATTTGATCGGCTCCACTGCTCTGGCTCGGCAGCTTGGCGATCTCGGCACCCAGCGGCTTCTTACCCGATATTTCTTCGATCTGGGCCAACCGGTTGCCGAACATGGAGGAGAGATCCACGCCTATGTCGGCGATGAAGCAATCATCACCTGGCCGTTCGAGAAAGGTGCCGATGAAGGTCGCTGTATCCGCTGTTTCTTTGCCGTCCAAGACCGTCTGAAAGCCAATGCTGAAACATATAAGAAAATGTTTGGTGAAGCGCCCGGCATTCGCGCCGGCCTACATGGCGGGCATGTTGTTATCAGCGAATGCGGCGACACAAAGAAATCTATCGTCTATTTCGGCGACACGATGAACACCTCGGCACGTCTTGAGGGAGAGGCGAAGCGGTTGGAAAAGGATTTGATTGTCTCAGCAGAATTGTTGCAGGCCATCCGCTTGCCCAGTGAGTTCACGGCTGAACCCTTGGGCGACGTAAAGTTGCACGGCCACACCAGCCCGACCGCGCTCGTTGCCCTGTCAGGGACGGAAATCGCTCTCGGTGTCAATGAGGGGCTAGTTGAAGGAGAATAAGCTGGACGCTGATGTATGCTCGAATCAATATCGGCATCTTCGGATTATGCGCGCTTCAAACAAAAAATCAACCTCGCCGACAGGCAGCTTCGGGTCTTGGGCGTGTCAAAACGCCTAGCGGATTTGGTGTTGAGGCAGGGACGAAGACGCGTCGGCGATTGCTGGTCAAAAATTGGGAATTTTCTGATTTCGATTTGTTTGATGCCCGGTCTGGCGTTATTTGGCGGTAATCGGGCCCTATTTGGAGCGGTTTTGGGCTTGAAAGTGGCGCCTACGAAAAGTGACTCGTTTTGAGGTGGCGAGTTCCGACGGCAATCGTCACAATGACAGTAGCAGGCCCAGGTTTCCGGCCAACCCGCTCGTCAGCTACTGGACCTATCGACAACTATCCGTGTGGAACCCTCCTCCACTGGTGATCCGCGCCTTCGGCGCGCTGCCAGGAGGGGACTATCTTGCACAGTTAATTGTGTCCCTGACCGATGACGCCTGAAGCAATCTTGCCGAGAGAAAAACTTTGGGACAGACTGATTTTGAGTACGGCCCATCCTTGGTGCGTCTGGGTTGGGACGCTCAGAAGACGGATCCTGGGAAGGCTGATGACAAACGAGAATAGCGCATTTGAACAACTCCTACGGCATTTTCGCTATGACTCATGAAAGGTCGGGAAGAAGCAAATTGAGGCGCATGAAATTCATATCTGGTTTTGGCGGCATTTTCGTCTTGTTGTTGGCCGCTCTGAGCGCCGCGCTCTCTTCCCGCACGAGCTACACGGTCATGAAGACGGTGGAGCACGACTCAAGTTTGCCAATATTCGTGCTCGATGGCGTCGTGTTGCATGGAGAGACTTTCGGTAACCCTGAGAATCCCACGGTCATTGTGGTGCATGGTGGACCCGGTTGGGACTACCGAGGCTTATTGTCGGTCAAGGCACTGAGCGACGAGTACTTCGTGGTCTTCTATGACCAGCGAGGAACCGGCCTGTCTCAACGAGTCAACGACGTTGAATTGAGATTCGATTTGTATCTGTCCGATCTCGGTGCTCTTGTCGATCGTTTCAGCCTAGGGCGGCCGGTCAACCTGATTGGGCACTCTTTTGGCGGTTTGCTGGCATCGAGCTATGTGGGCCGGTATCCCGACAAGGTTGCGGGAGTTGTCTTCGCAGAGCCGGGGCCCCTGACCAGCAAAATGGCGGAGCACGAAAACTACAAATCAGCCTTCTTCGATGTCGGCGTGGGGTTTATGTTTCACTTCTTAGGGAGCTGGCTTGAGTCTTGGTTCTACACCGGGCCGGACGACCACTCGAGGGTCGACTATCTTCAGGGCAAGTATCTTGCCTCGTACGAAGGGATGGGACATCCCTTAGCCGGCTATTTCTGTGACAAGAAGGTGTCCCGCGCGGGTACAACGCACTGGAGATTAGGGTACGCGCATTTGTGCAAGTGAAAAAAAACCTACCCCAGCGGCAAGGACGGGATGCAGTTCAGCTTGGTTGAGGGAGTTGAGGCCTTCGACAGGGAAGCTCTGTTTCTTGCCGGCTCTTGTGACGTTATCCTCGGCGCTGAGTTCCAACGTGAGCAGATGAAGTTATTTCCGAAAGCAAGAATGGTCGTCATCGAAGGCGTTGGGCACGAGATGTTTGTGGAGAACCCGGAAGCCAGCCTGGCTCCGGTCAGGGAGTACTTGATGGAGCAGAACCGGTAATTTGGACGCGGATTCAGAACCAAAACGCATTGATCTGTGCTAAAATGTTCTGGGTCAAGAATCGCCCTATCTCGATCCAAAAAAACAACAGTGAAAATCGGTCTCAAAGCTCACTCTCAGGCCTCAAACGCCGAATAACTTTTGGTTTCAACCGCTTTTGGTCAGAACTCCACATGCATATTCTATGTCAGGAACGGCAGTGGGACTTGTCGCTGAAATCTACATGAAATTGAGGTGCAGGGCAGATGCAGGAGCTCTTTCTGAATCCCGCATCCGCTGTCCGTATCAACGAGCCCCGGCGTTAATCGCCAGCCTCCAGGACAAACGTCTTAAAAGGCGACCGGCGAACCTCCCCCTTTTCGTTTTCCCCGAGGTAAAAGGAAATCGTCAGGCTTCGTGCCCCGGTATCGAAGACACCGTGCCACATGGTTCGGGCGCCATCCGTGACAATGGTGGCGCTCTTGGAATCCTCGCCGCGCAGTTCCGATATGAACGACGGCGTGAAATCGACGACGGCATGCGCTTCTGTGAGCTCGCTCACCGTCAACTTCCCGCTTGACGCCTGAATGGCCTCGCTTAACCGGCAGCGACGCTCCCGGCTCCAGCCGGGATCACTGTCTGTGAGTTCGCCCTCGGCGGCCACCCGGTGCAGCAGATCGTTGGTAACGATCTGAACGTCGCCACCCCCATCCATAATGTATTCGGCATTGTGATGCGATCCGTGCTCCCAGACAAAGGAATTGCCATGGCGGTCGGCAACCAGGAAGTGCGCAGGGACGGCAAGGTAGTAGTGTTTTGTCGTGAGCAACGCCTCCTTTGCCTCGGCCACCGTTGCGCAGGTATCGAGCAGCATCTGGATCGTTTGCAAGAACTCGATACCGACCGCGGGCGCGAGCGTTGGCTTCGCCAGACCTTTCTCCATTGTCTCCTCGTCGGTGAGCCCGGCAACGGTGAGCCCCTCGGAATTTATGCCGTCAAGAGCGCCGAGCAAATCAAAGCAGCACATGCTCACGGATGCATAGCCTTGGTCGGGGTGCATCTCTATCAAATAAGGCCGGGAATAAAGCTGCTGTTCACCCTCAACGGGCGGCATCCCAAATAGGCCGCTCTGCGCCGTGCGTGGAAAATCCATATTGCGGCTGACGAGGCCGTTACCGTCCGCCGTCTTGTGCGGCGGGATGTAACAGACGGAGCATCCGGGAGTCACGAAATGATGTCCGATCAAGAGCACCATGCCTAATTCGTCATCTTCGCGGATGCCGAACGCGTCGCTTGCCCCGAGGCAGCGCTCTTCCAGTATGGGATAGTGATCGTGGTGATAGCGCCTGGCGGCTTTGGCAACGACGGGATCCCGGGCCCGTTCGGGGCCGGCTCCGTGCTCGTTTCGCGCAATCGTTCCAAGGACGCGGCCTATCTCCCGATTGGTACCGTGCAGGACCAGATGGGTCGCCTGCAAGTAGTCTTGAGGCCCGCCAGCGATAACGGTTTCTTTGATGTCGATCGTCATACCGATTTCCTCGGAGTTCCAGCCAACGTAAATTGTTCAGCAAAATAAACGCAACGCAAGTGTGCAATCAGCGCTCCAAAAACGACCGCAAATTCTGCAGGTGAATAATTGGCGCCAAGTCCGAGTTGGGTCTTGTGTCACGAGCACCGCCGGTCCAAACGGCGGTGCGTAACTGTACTGGAGATGAAGGAGGGCCCTTCGGGTTCGGCGATCAGGAGCTGATCCCAAGCCACCGCAAGCTGCTTTGGTCAAAAGCCTTGGTGGTGAGCGTTGCGGAAAAGTCGGGGCGATGATCCCGGCAGGCACGGTTGAGAGAGGCGAGCGCAAGCGAACCGCTGCGGAAGCGTCGAAATCGGATTAGACGATGTCATAACCGGGGGCTGACCCTTCTCCCGGGACGAGCTCGGAGGATGCTCTGATACCGACCGAGCGGCATCCGGCGTGTAGGCGGCGCGAAGCTCAATCAGGCTCTGGTGCGTAACGTGAGAACCTGGCCGGCGATGGTAAGTGAAAAGGCACAAGCGGCGACAACCGCGAGGCCGAAAGTACCGATGCGCCGGACAGGGACGGACTGCCTCGTAGTAGTGTTGAAGGCTCTGTAATGGGGCTGGAGCGAAGGGGCGGGTCATCGCCGTTGAACGTGGGCCAACCGGCATCGCTGGGAGGAGCCCGATTGTTCAGCGGAAGGCGGCAGCCTTCGTGCGATTGCATGAGCCGTGTGAAGCGAGAGTTTCAAGCACGGAACTGTGAGGGGCTCGGGGTGAGATTTCCCGGGCCTACTCGGCATCTTTGACAATTGTACGACCATACAACTGTTCAAATGGCGACACAATCCAAACGGCATGGAAGGGCTCAGAGCGGCCTAACGCGGTGCAGCAATCGGCAGATGAATTTGCACGCAGTGGCCGTCGTTTTCGGCCCAATGCTGACCTTGGACTAAGCCTCGCAATGCTGCGGTGCGGCCCGTGGTGTTGGACATTCGTTGCATGCGCGAACATCACACAATGGTGTTTGGCGGCAGTGCGGACTTTGCTGCCTTTCGGTGTTACTGCCCTTATGTCCGCTTCCCCGGTATACCGCATGACCACAGGCCAGCGCGACCACGCGAGTTGACATTGGTCAATTGACGCGGAGCTCCTTGGTGTAGTTTCCATTCAACGGGTATTTCCACGCCGGATACAAAGAATGGGCATCGCCAGCAGATATGCGTGTCAGCCTTTTTAGAATGTTGGGATACTTCGCCGCAGGGCTCTGGACAGCCTGGGGTGGACGGAAGCGAATCGAAGCCAGGCAGCTTCGCAACCTGCGGCGCCTCGTGAAAAAGGCGCGGCGCGATTCCCCCTTGTTTCGCAGGCTTTACGCGGATCTGCGACCATCAAGCGAGATCGAATTGCACGACTTGCCGGTGACCCGTAAACCCGAACTCATGAGGGCGTTCGACGACTGGCTGACAATTCGTTCTCTTCCCCTCGACAGGGCACGCGATCATCTCAGGGATATCCGGAAGATTGGCGTGCCCATCGACGATGTCGCCATCTTCCTTACCTCTGGGACATCGGGCGAACCAGCGGTGATCGTGTTGCCCTCATCCTTCCTCGAATACTCCTTTGGAGTTTCGATGGCGCGCTTCGATCGATACCAGTGGAAGCTCGTCCGGGAGATCCGAAAGCTCGGCATGAGGGTGACGGTTACAGGTGGCAACGGTCACTTTGCCGGCGTAGGGTTCAACAGATTGGTGAGACATCTGTATCCGAGGCTGAAGAGGGGATTAACCTTCATTGAGGCCGAGCAGCCGATCGGCCAGCTCGTTGAACGACTCAACGCGATCCCGAAGGTCTCCTGCATCGTGACCTACCCAAGCATGCTGACGATCCTCGCCAAAGAAAAGGAGGCCGGGCGACTGCAAATCGAGCCGGTGCTCTTTAACACGGGGGGCGAAACCCTCACGGATGATCTGCGTGACCGGGTTCGCCGGGTCTTCCCCTCACTGAAATACGGCATTCTCGACTACTACGGCTGCACCGAGTGCCTGGTGATGTCGTCCGTGTGCGGCCACGGGCGGAAGCATGTGCACGAGGATTGGGTCATCCTCGAAGCGGTCGACGAAGCTATGCGGCCCGTGCCCGATGGCACTCTGTCGGCGAGCGTGCTGCTGACGGTGCTCGCCAACGACGTTCAGCCCTTTATCCGATATGACCTCGGCGACTGCGTTCGTTTCGACACGACCCCCTGCCCCTGTGGGTCGCCGTTCCGCAGTTTTCAGGTGGAAGGGCGCGAAGCGACGCTCGTTCGGGTGGGCGAGGTGACGCTGTCGCCGCTCGTCTTCGATCTGGAGCACGAGCACGCCCAGCGCATCCAACTGGTCCAGACCAGCGAGAGAGATTTCGAAGTGCGAATAGATCCAGCCGAAGGGGTGGCGGCAGGGCTTGTCTTTCAAGAAGTCATCGAGGCGGTGAAACGAGTGTTTCGCGATAACGGCCTGGAGGGCGTCGTGGTGCGGAAAAGCGAGGCTGCACCCGAATTCACTGCCAGCGGCAAGTTTCATGAGGTATTGCCGTTGCGAGGCGCCGACGCACGAAACATGACTTCATCGGGTATTCGCCAGTTGGCGTCCGAGTGAGCAGATGAGTGCCTCACAACCCCGATCACCCTGGGATCTCCGGCTTCGTCAAAGCCGACATTCGCCGTTGAGTTCAAAACAAGTAAGAATGGGCTCCAAGCATGCGTAATTGGGCTGCCTTCGCGCCGAGGTCAAGCTCCCGATAGGATCACAGGCTATGTGTGAACAAGGGAGACAATTATGGATTACTTTGCTGGTTTGGATGTGTCGCTGCGTTCCTGCGCGCTTTG
>JAAEOH010000300.1 GCA_024244645.1 Hyphomicrobiales bacterium | reverse complement strand
TCAGACGGGCATTCTTGTGGATGTTCATTCGGTCCCTCTCCTGATGACTGATGGTATTGCAACTTCAGCCTTTCAGAATGGGAACGAGTGAACAACCTGGTGAGAACTTACAGCTAGAGCAAGTCTGGTTTATACGGAATCATTTGACCGAGGCGATTTTGACTGCTGACAAGGCGGCTTGCACGCCGTGGTGCCATCCCACCACAAGTGCGAGCCAACGCAGTCAGCGGGCAAAATCGTCCGGCCCATTCACATCAGAATATCAACAGCAGAGTCCTATCAGGGGTGACGGCAAATCGGCCCATCGGCGTCGTTGCACCGCTTGCCCGATGCACCACATCGCGCTACGCGACGCGCTTGGCCGAGTGGGCCGATTTTCCGTCATCAAATGATCCCGTATAAACAAGACACGCTCTAATACGGTTTGACAAATGGACGCCGGCGGCCGTCCGACAAATATCTGACGGGCCGCCGGTTCCATAAAGGCTTGCTGCTCAGGCTATTGCTTTTTCAGGCGGAACTGTTGGTGACAGGCTGAACAGGTCTTTGCCAGCATGTTGAATACACCTTCGGCCGGCATTTGTGACAGTTGCATGACGTCGGGCATTTTCCCGGAAGTCATCATCCCGTCCCTCATGTGGTCGGTGCCATAGGTTCCAATATGCATCCGTTTGTTGTCCGCAGAGTGCTCAAGACCCTCCGCGTAAACCGACAACTGGTTGGCAAGAACCTCGAATTCCTGCCAGTTGGTCCAGATTTCCTCTTTGGCCTCCGATGGTTTTTGCAGGCTATCGGGCGGGAACAGCCGCGTCAGAGCCAGCCCTGCGTGGGACTTGATCGTGGCGACATTTAGCCTGACGGCTGCTGCGTCATATGGTTCCTTGCCCTGCATCATCTGACCGATGGTTTTCATTGCCTTGGAAATCGCCGACATCGCATCCATGCGTTCCTTGACGAAGCCTGTAGCGCCGCCATGGGCAATCGCTCCTACGGTAAGGCCGCCAAGCGTCAAGGCAGCCGCAAGATTCAGATTTTCATTCACGTGAAATTCTCCTTTAGATCCAAAGGACTGTCCGCGTCGGGCGGTCAGTGAAAAGCCTTCAGGAGAGGAAGCGAGGCGGCGGCGGATCATGTCCCTGATCGATCTGCTTCCAGGAAGACCGGCAACAGGGGCGTCCGCTTCTGTTGCCGGAGTGTTTTACCTGGACCGATGGTTTGCCAAGGCCGAGTATGTCGGCGCCGCAGTGGACGAACAAATCCGCTTTGGCCAGAACGTCGCCAGCACCCTGCAGGTGCTGGTGATCTTGGACTGGCGAGTTGTTCTGCGCATTGAGCTTGTGGATGTGGTCGGAGTGCGCTTCATCGGCATGGGTTTGGATCCCACCGGCCAAACCAAGGGCCAGTGAGGCGATCCAAAAAACTGTCGGGAAATACGTCCAATTACCGACCGGTTGCCGATGGTCCGAAGCATCATTCAATTCCGTTGCTTCTTTGCAGCTCCCGCACATATACCACGATCTGTGCTGTTTGTTCTGCACTGACGTTATCAACTGGTGGCATGTTGCCGTATGTCCAGTGATGCGCCCTCACGCCGTTCTTGACTGCCAGCTCAAACGCAGCGTCGCTGTGATGGCCCGGCTCGTAAATCTTGTGCACCAGCGGTGGTCCGAATCCGTCGAGTCCCGATGCATTTTCACCGTGACAGGCTCGACAGTTCACGTCGAAGATCGCTTTGCCGATGGCTGCGTTTTCTGAGAGGTCGGGCACAGCGACAGCCACAATGGCCGTGCCATTCGGCTGTCCGCCATTTTCTCCGGACCACCACCACACGGCCAAAAGCGCCAAGGCAGCGAGCGCGGCTATCCCTGTACGACGGTACATGGATCAGTCGATCCACAGCGCAGTTTCCAAACCCCGGGACATGCGCTAGTGCGCCCCGGCGATAATATAGCCAATGACAATGCCGGCAGCGAGGATGACCAGCACGCCGGCCAGCATCCCAAAGCCCATTGGCAGCACGCTCCAACTGTTCATCATATCCATCATGGCTGTCTCCCGTTCTGGTTTGAAATTCTGATTGTTCGACAGCGTATGTAGGGCTTCCAGTAGGTGGAAGGTCAAGGCTGTGACGGACGGAGTGGTCTTCATCCGGTTTGAAGAAGCGCAATTGCCGTTCCACCAGCGAATGTGCTGAAATGAAAACAGTCGCCAATCTGATCCGGCGACCGGAGATCGTTATTCGTGCCCGCATGGTTGACCCACGTCGAACCGCTCATCCGGCAATTCGGATTGCCGGGGCTGTTCGTCGATGTGTTCCTTGAGGCCCTCGGCATGCCGCTTCCAGGTGAAACCCTGATCATATTCGCATCGGGGCTGGCAGCCCTCGGTCAGCTGAACATCATCGGCGTGGCTCTGACTGCCTTTGCCGCAGCCATCGCCGGTGACAATGTCGGCTACCTCATCGGGCGCAGACTCGGCCGGCCCTTGATCGTGCATCACGGCAGCCGTTTCGGCATCACCCACGAGCGATTGCAGACGGCCGAAAAGCTTATTCAGAAACGCGGCCCGATCATCGTTGCCTTCGCCCGTTTCTTTGTCCTGCTGCGCCAGCTCAATGGCATAGCGGCCGGCACAGCCGGCATGCACTGGCTTCGCTTCCTGATTGCCAATGCCGTCGGGGCGGCGCTTTGGGTCGGCTTCTGGACGACTCTCGCCTACCATTTTGGCAAGGACGCCTCGATCCTTCCCGATCTGTGGCATCACCTTTCGCGCATCGCCATGTTTGTTGTGCCCGGTCTCATCGTCCTGGCGGCGATCGCTGCTTTTGTGTTCTGGATGCGCAAACGCAAGGCGGCATAATCGCTCTAGTCGCAGGCGGCGGTGACGATGATTTCGACCGACAGTTCGCGAGACGCGAGTTTGGCTTCGCCGCAGGCGCGCGCCGGGGTGTGACCCTCGGGCACCCAGGCGTCCCAGACCGCATTCATCGCCTCGAACTCGGCCATATCGGAAAGCCAGATAATGGCCTGCAGGATCTGCTCCTTGCCGGAGCCTGCCTTATCAAGCAGCGCTTCGACCTTCCTGATGCACTCGGCGGTCTGGTCGCCAACGCTGTCGCCGCGCGTGCCGACCTGGCCGGCCAGATAGACGGTTCCATTGTGCTTGACGATCTGGCTCATGCGTGCGCCGGTGTCGATCCGTTCAATCATCTTGGCTCCAATCTTTGATGGGTTGATTTGTTTGCCCGCGGTCGGGGATTTGCCACCGTTAATATGCGGGCTCGTCCTTGGCAAGAACAAGGCGACGGTACGGTGCGGCCGCCGCGTTCAACAATTCGGCCGGATTTACCATTGAGCAAATCAGTTACACGCGATCCGCATGCTGCCATGGCGGAATTCGGCATCGCTTCCCTGCCATTGCAGCAGAACCTCTCCGATGCTGACGCGATAAAATGGAATGCCTCTGATATCCGTGTGGGTCGGCTGGACTTCCACCATGGCGCCTGCCTGGAACGGTTCTTCCTGCTGCTCGCCTTCAAGGTGCTTGCCTGTAAACACGCCGCCATTGGCGCATGAACGCCGGTCATATTCAACCATCTGGAAGGCAAACCTTGCATTTCCGAACGCCGATAGTTTGTCGATTGCATCGGTGAGCGAACGGTCGAGTTGCTTTGAAGCCGAACTGACGATCTTGTTTTCCAGCCCGCTCGACAGTGTGGAGAATTGCTCGATCAGGACTTCCTGATTGGAATTGATGGTTTCGGCAAGCAGCGCATCGTTTTGCTGCGCGGACTTCGTCAGTTCTCTGAGTGCCGACAGCTCGCCTTTCAATGTTGAAATCTGCCACCATTGCCAGCCGATAATCAGGCCGAATATAACCGCGACGGCCGCCAGTGACGCATAGACGGCACGATTGTCGGCGTGCGCCCTGGTTGGCGCTGCAGTATTGTCTTCCGGCTGGGCGGTTTCATCTGTCATGTATTTTTCCAGTTGGTCACTTGCGGGGGCAAAACAGCATTACCCGCATCGCGTCCGCAAGAGGTCTTGTCCGTCTTTTCGGCAACGCAGCATTTTGCAGATGCTGCGAACTGCAGTTGCGTGCCGGTCAGGATTTTCCACCGATAGCTGTGTTTCCAGCTTCTTTTTCCAACAAAGAGTGGCTAGAAATGTGCCATCGGAAAACCGGAGTCAGCCGGTTCCCGAGAGGTGCTCGATCCGCTGGCGAATAGACGTTTCAAGTGTTCGAAAAGGCATTTCGGGGGGTTTCGACATGGGATACAGGATTTTTATACTTTGCCTGCGGCAGGTGCTCGTCAACTGGACAACAGCGCTTAGGCTGAGCTGGTTCTGGTTGCTGCTGCTGCTGCTGTACTTTGTGGCGGCATCTGTTGTGGGCGGCATCTTTTTCGTGTCCGTCACCGATACTGCCTTCAGTACGACTGTGCCCGAGTCTGTTCTTCTGCTGTTCGTGACAACGGTCGCTGGCATTGTGATTGCTCTTGTCTGTGGCGCCGCCGTGGCGATTGGTTGGCACCGGTATGTTCTGCGCGAGGAAATTCCGGATCGGTTTTATGTTTTGAGGCGGGAATGGCCCGTCATGAAATACATTTGGCGCGGCGTGATGATCGGCTGTTTGTCGGCGATCATCGCATGGTCGTTGATATTGTTGGCCCTCTCCCTGCTCAGCCCGGATTTCACCGAATTGGCGGACCCCTCAACCTTACAGTTGGGCGACTTTGCCCCGTCGCTCATTGCGATGCTGGCAATCGGTATTTTGATGACCTGGGCCGTTCTGCACATTGGTCTGATATTGCCGGCCACCGCTGTCGGCCAGTCGATGTCCATGGCCGAGTCCTTTCGTCTGGCGCGCGCATTTTCAGGTCAGTTGTTGATCACCGCCATTTTGCTTGTGCTGTTCGGTTCCATCCCGTCTGTTATCGACCAGCTCCTGATCGACGAAACCTCATCCTCGTACACAGCCTTCATTACCATCCCGGTCAGCCTGGTCTTTTCCTAGATCAGCTATTTTCTGGGCTTCGGGGTATTGACCGTGGTGTACGGGCATCTTGCTGAAAACAGGCCGGTTTGACGCGTCTTTGGAGTTTCAGAACAGAGTTACAATCGGTGGCGCAAAGTGTATGCGGCATTGCGGTCAGCCAGGGGCACAGGCTGAAGCAGCCGGAGCGCCAGGGTCGCACCGCTGACCTGATCTCCCGCCTCGACTTCCTGATCCTGGATGAGTTGGGTTATCTGCCCTTCGCTCAGACCGGCGGCCAACTCCTGTTCCACCTGATCAGCAAGCTCTACGAACGCACATCGATCATCGTCACCACCAATTTGGCCTTCGGCGAATGGCCGAGTGTGTTCGGCGATGCAAAGATGACAACCGCGCTCCTCGATCGGCTCACGCACCACTGTGAAATCGTCGAAACTGGCAACGAAAGCTGGCGCTTCAAAAACCGCGCGTAACGATAAGCGGCAACCACGCAGGCCCGTAGCCGCTGCGTTAAATGAAGACTACGCAGCAACGGGCCTGCTTAGCACCAAGGGGGTCATAATTAGATGCCGATAGGGGGTCAAACTTCAATGCCGATTGACACACATATCAGTGTTTTGTGGCTCTGCCATGGCTATTGTCGGGTGGTGTTCTCAGTTCGAATCCATCATGTTTGTTCCGCGTGACAAGTAATTGTTTTAGGCTCCCGCAGTTGGACCTTGCGGCCACGGAAGCCTAAATTCTTTCACGAGGTGAGAATCGATGGCAAACATTTTCAGGACTGCAACACTTGCACTTGGTCTTGTGCTTCCCATTGCAGCGGGATTGGCTTCTCCGGTTCGAGCAGCTGGGCTCATGGATGCCTGTTCATCCGACATGGCGTTGCTGTGTAAGGGCGTATCGGAGGGGCGCGGCCGGATTTCAGCATGCCTTGTTGCGCACAGCAACAAGCTGTCAGCCGCGTGCAAACCGGAATTGTCGAAAGTCACCACCAGCCGGATGTTCGAACGCATGATCCCGGCTGGTATCCGCAACATGAATGACACACAATACGAGGCCGGTCTCAGAAAGATCTGTGCTGCTGTCATAAAAAGTCTGTGTTCAGGCGTGGTGCCAGGGGAAGACCGGCTTCTGGCGTGTCTTTATGCGTGGTCCAACCGTGTGGGCAAGGCCTGTCGGACTGAAGCCAAAACTGTGCTTGATCATCTGAAGTGAATGTGGCAACCGGCATATGCGAAGATTTGGTGGAGCCGAGGGGAGCTATGAATAAGCGTAAACGATTGAAAAATAAAAAAATTATGAATAATGCAGTGCCGGTCTTACACGTGTTGGCGTGCTCACCGCAATACCTGGAAAAACACGACAAATTTCGCAAAAAAGAACAACAGGATATAAAGCAGATAATCGAAACCCCTATTTCGGTTTTCTGCGGAACTTACCGGCTTCGAATTGGTATCCGACCGATGCTTTTGATCGCCAGACATGACCTATAGGTGGGTACAATATTTTGGGGAACCAAATTGAAACTGGGTCGATCAATCCGCGCTCCTTGTTCTTCAAACCCCTGACGTTCTCGAAATGCCTGAAGCCGGATGCACCGGAGCCATCAAGATTAAGGCTGGTTCAAGACCGTTCATAGAACAATTCAGAAAGGCAGCGGCGCCGACGTCAAAACAACGCTCACGAAACCGGCTGGCCTTTGATCTCGCGCAACAGTTTGAGTTTGATCGCCTCGGCGTAGGCTTCGTAACTGTCGGCTCTGATGACAAAACTACCGGGCCCGCCGGTTATGAATTTCTCGAAGTATTCATCGAGATTGGGGACGTCGTTTAATATTGTCAGACCGTTGATTGTGATGCCCGCGGCAATTGCGCGCTGGTGGGCGAATTTTGTTGCCTCGCCGTGATTGTTAACACCGTCCGCGGATATATCGATTACCTGACGCCGGGCAATAAACGGACTGGCATTAAGTTGCGAGACAGCAAAATCGATTGCGGCGGAAATCGATGTCTTCCCGAGGGATTGGCGCGGGACCGCGGAAATTTCATCTGCCAGAGCAACCGCAGAAGCAGCGCTGCTGACGACCCTCCACGGGACCGAAACAATCTGATCATCGCTGCCGGACCATTGGACAAGCATGACCGCGATAATATTTTCTTCAATGGCTGCGATTATCTCTTCACTGGCAAATGCCCGGGCCAATCCGACCATCTGCAGGTGGAATTCCGAACGACTGACGCTATGGGAACAATCCACCGCCAGGATTAACGCCAGATCTACCTCGGCTTTTTGCCGCGCAATTGTCATGGAGGTTTGCGATACGAGCAGCCAAATTGTCACAATCGCACCCGCCAATGCAGCCAATAACACTGTTTTACTGTCGAAATCGCAGGCGGTGCGGTGCGCGGGCATATATTCGGTAGTCTCCAACAGGCAAATTGCAAACCACCAGGTGGTCTGTAGCCTTCCAGGCGTTTTCAGGACGGGGGTCCATCGATACGGCAGATCTTATCATCAGAAATGTGCCTGAGTATATTGGCAGGCCGCGCTTGGTCATGCCCGCTGACGTTCGGATGAAGACTGATAAACAGGCTCATGCAAATTATGGTCGGCGCCGGCCCTGTGGCTTCAAAGACCTTCGTGAGCAGCCTTCACTTTAGTGGCACAGCCGGCGCAAACCTGAGAAATAACCGACATATTGTTCCCTAAGTTTGCGCTTGCCGGCTGATGCATTCGAGCTACTGGGGATCTCGATGGTCCGCAACCATTCTGCCGGCGATATTGCCATGGATGCGATCTCTGAAGTACGGACACCGGCAACTGCCCTGATAAAGAGCGGTGCTCTCTCTGGTCATCTGATCTTTGAGGGTTGGATTGGAAATATCAAAACCGATTGTCTCGGCATGCACCAACAGAACAGTAAAACAAACAGCAAGCTGCATGTAGCCGATATCGATATGAGGCGCACCAAGGCCCTTGTATCCGGTCACGCGACCATTTTAGTTGTATAAGCGACAGAATACACCCGACGCACTCGTGGGCCAAATTTACGGCAGTTGATCAACAAGCTGAGAACGGCTGCTTCTCTAATTGGGCGTTTCAGTCAAGCTCATTTCTTCTTCCTTCTTGGGCCTTTGTCGCTCATCCGGGTCACGCTTCTGTTCGCAGTCTGATTGATGCCTTTGTGGCACCGCTGCACGCATGTGTCGGATTGGTTGT
>JAAEOH010000299.1 GCA_024244645.1 Hyphomicrobiales bacterium | reverse complement strand
GCATGCCTTATGCTTGTCCAAGATAGACTGGGAAGACGGGAGTTTCCTTGTTTCGGGCAAGACTCCGCAAGAGGTTCGTTTGCCTCTACCTCAAGAGGTAGGCGATGCGCTTGTTGCCTATCTCAAGTGTCGTCCCCGAGTTATGGAGGACCGGGTTTTCCTGCGGATCCTAGCTCCATTCCGGCCGTTTGCTTACAGTAGTACCATCTCACAGATCGTGACGAGGAGAATGCGCCGAGCCGGGATTGTCAAGGCGCGTTATGGTGCACATATCTTGAGGCATACAACCGCCACGGAGATGCTTCGTAACGGGGTTGCTCTCCACGAAATCGGGAAGCTGCTCCGTCATCGTTCCCTCGATATGACCGCCCATTATGCCAAGGTGGATTTCGGACTCCTCCAACAGGTGGCCCAGCCCTGGCCGGAGGTGCTCTGATGTTGATGGATGCTGTCGATTCGTATCTTGAAGTCAGACGTGCAGCGGGCTTCGAGTTGGTTGTCCCGGAATACCTCCTGCGCAGCTTCGCCCGCTTTGCGACAGCGAGGCAACAATCACATGTCCATATTCTAACCGCGATTGAGTGGGCAAGTCAGGCCCCGTCGATGAATCAACGCTTCCATCGCCTCAGTACGGTGACACGATTCGCCGATCACGTCCAGGTTGAAGACCCACGGCATGAACTGCCTCCAGGTGGCATTTTTGGCCGGCGAAGAACGCGCCGCACCCCTTTCATCTACACTCCCGAGGAGGTGGGCCGTTTGCTGCGTGCGGCATCCGAGCTCAAGCCAAGCAACTCACTGCGTCCCCATACCTACCGGACACTATTTGCACTCCTTGTGACAACGGGCCTGCGTATTTCAGAGGCCTTGGCACTTACCTTTCAAGACATTACTGATGCCGGGTTGATCATCAGGAAAACCAAGTTTAAAAAGAGCCGAATGGTGCCTTTGCATGAGAGCGCAAAGGCCGGTTTGGAAAGGTATCTCCGCCGGAGAGAAAGGGTTGCTGCTTTTGATAATCACATTTTCATCTCCTTGCGTCAAAAAGTCCTCGATCGCTCGGGGGTGACCTACACTTTCCGGCAGATTCTCAAGGAGATTGACCTGCACCCCGGCCCGAACGGAAGACGTCCCCGGATTCATGACCTGCGCCACACCTTTGCCTGTTGGGCGCTTGAATCATGCCCGCAGGGGCGTGAGAAGGTCAATCAGCATCTGCGCGCATTATCCACCTACATGGGGCACGTCAAGATTTCTGACACGTACTGGTATCTGGAAGCCATACCCCAGCTCATGCAAAGCATTGCCAATGCTTGTGAATCCTTGTGCAGCGGAGGTCATTCATGACTCCGATTGCCACTCATATCACCGTGTTTCTACAGAACTACTTGCCCAGACAACGGGGATCGAGCCCACATACATGTGAGACCTATGCATACAGCTTTCAACTGCTGTTTACCTTTGCTGCCGCGCATCTTAAAGTGCCACCCTGCGAACTTTGCCTTGAACAACTCGATCCCAGACTGATCATCAAGTTCCTGGAAGATCTGGAGGTCACGCGGGATTGTTCGGCCGTCACGCGTAATGTCAGGCTTGCGGCGATCAAATCCTTCTTTCGATTCCTTGAGTACAAACTACCGGCGGCCTTGGATCAAATTCGGCAAACCCTTGCCATCCCTTATAAAAAGACAGATTCCAAACTCGTTCCACATCTGAGCAGAGAAGAGATGGAGGCCATTCTCAGCACCCCCGATCTCCAGGCCAGAATGGGGATTCGCGACTATGCGATGATCCAACTCGCGTTTGCAGCAGGACTTCGGGTCTCTGAGCTCCTCGGACTCCGCCTCCAGGATCTGACACTCCAACCCACGGCCTCCATTTTGGTGCGAGGAAAAGGACGGCGGGAAAGGGCCTTACCGCTCTGGAAAGAGACCACGCGAATTCTGCGAAAGTGGCTCGTCGTTCGTGGAGACCTCGACGTGCCGGAGCTTTTCGTTAATGCACGCCAGCAACAAATGACCCGTTGGGGGTTCGCATACATTCTCAAAAAATATGCACAGGCGGCCTGCGATCACTGTCCTTCGCTAAAGGAAAAACAAATCTCCCCCCATGTCCTGCGACACACCTGCGCCATGATTGTTTTGGAATCAACCCACGATATCCGCAAAGTCGCTCTATGGCTTGGGCACAGCTCGACTCAGAGTGCTGAAGTCTACGTCCGTGCGGACCCAACCGAAAAGCTTGACACGGTCAATGCGGTCACCCCTCCCAAGGTACGCAAAGGTCGATTTCGGGCGTCGGACAAGCTCCTCGATTTTCTCAAGGCCCAATCTTTATGTGGTGTAAATTCCCCAAGAAAGATGGACCCCAAACCGATTTTGCGCAATCGCTCCCCATAACCATTTGCTCCCCATAAGCCGGGTTATGGGGTGCACCCCATAACCCGGCGAGCGGTGCTACCGCACCGGGCTCTTCGGAATCACTCGCGTCCGTAATCAGCAGCGAACCCCCGGAAGTTTCCTCTGGAGGACCCTCAGCTCGACAATCCTCGGGCTGTGAAGTCTCTTTCGGACCCGATCTTGGAATCCCTTCCAGGT
>JAAEOH010000298.1 GCA_024244645.1 Hyphomicrobiales bacterium | reverse complement strand
TGTGCCGCCGGACCTGACCTTCAAGAAAACGGCGCTCATCTTCGCTAAGCACCACCGCATCCGCCACACGTCCAACCATCGCATCATCTCCTGAATTCCAATTCAATCAATGATACGAATTACAGTTCCAGGTGACTAGGAGGTGGCCGGTTTATCGGGTGGAAAAAGTAAAACCTCCGGAATTGCTTGCCTTTATTGTAAATAACGCGAACAATTAGAGTAAATAGAAAAGGTTTTGCTGCGGATTAGTCAGCATTCCGCCGCAAGTTGCTGGCAAAATGGTGCATGACGCAATCAGCCACAATGATTGGGGGTGAAGCATGACGACCAAAGACCGATTGAGAGAGCGGCTCCATTCGCTTCGCAAATCTCTTGTTCGCCCGTATGAAAAAGCAAAAAAGAAGGGCGACAAGGTCGAGATGCGGCGGCTTGAGGGTCTGACCGCCGAACTGGACGGTGTTTGGGAACGGCTCGAAGCATCCGCCTTCGGACAACTGGTCGCCGATATCACCGCTCTGAAGCTTAAAATCGAGGGGCATGCGCTCTCGGGCACCGGCATGATATCGGGGATTTCACTCGACGACCTGAAAGACAAGATCAAGGAAATTCTCTCGGGTTCGTCTGAGGAAGACCCGACCGAGGGTCCGGGCAATGAGACACCGGATCCGGTATTTCCCGAACCGACCGATGGCGAAGCACCGCCGCCGGTCGACATCTCGCCCGATGTTGTCATCGATGATCCGGGCATTGCGGATTCCGGAGCGTTGATTTTGACGGAGGCCCATCTGATAGGGCTTTGGAAGCGCTCGCAGTTTCCGATTGACGGGCGCGGAATTGTCATATTTGGACTGCGCGGTTGCCGGCCGGTGGATTTTGCCGGCACGGATTTTGCACAGGCGCATGAAATTGCGCTGCGCGAAACCAATTACAAGACGATGAATTGCACCATGGGACAGTGGCGCCCCAATGGCGGACTGGCGGTTTTCCCCGGTTCAACAGTCCCGTTTCACACCATTGTCGCCAGCAAGGTCGGCAAGCGCGGGGTCGGCGTCAACCAGATGGGCTGCGGCCGCTACAAGAACTACGCCCATGGCTGGCACAAACGCTCCGAAGGACCGAGCGGTCACTGGGCGCTGCGCCAGGAATGCGCGATAACCATTCAACGCACCGGCGACGATACCGACTATGATCTTGATGATCGCTGGGAGGTCGGCCGCATAGCCGGAGACAATATCCACTGCGCCTTTCACATGGGCGCCGATGGCGCCATTCCGGATTCGCGGTTTTCAAGCGCCGGCTGCCAGACAATCGCCGGTACCGTCAAAAAGGGCGTGCGCGCCAGCGAACGGGGACCATGGAAAAAGTTCATCGCGCCGTTCCAGCGCGACACGGGTGTGCAGGACAGCACCGAATATGTTCTTTTTCTCGCCGAGGAGGCGCAGCAGATGATCAGGACCCGCTGCGCCGGCAAATCCGTAATTTTGCGCATGGGCTCCGCCGGGCCGCTTGTCAGGCAATTGCAGGAGGTGCTGTCGGCGCATCTGGCGCGTTCGATCAAGGTGGACGGTGATTTCGGCGTCGGAACCTTCCAGGCGGTCATCGATTTTCAAACCGATGTTTTCGGCAACGACGCTGATGACGGTATAGTCGGCCCCGATACTGCCGAGGAACTCGGGTTCACGTTGCCGGCCTTCGAATTTGCAGATGCCATATCCGGCGGTCCCGGTTTCAAGCCGGGAACAGAAGTACCCGTCGTCACCGGTGAGACCGGTTCGGCGGACAGCGACGGCGAAGGATGCATGCTGGCCTGGGGTGCAGTGACAAACAAAAAACACGGCCCTGCCTTCAAGGCCAAGGTGATCGCCATTGCCAAACGGTTGCGGGCTGATCCCGACCATCTCATGGCCGTCATGGCGTTCGAGTCCGGCGGCAAATTCACTCCCGATGTGAAAAACGCCGCCGGCAGCGGGGCGACAGGTCTGATCCAGTTCATGCCCAAAACCGCCACGTCGTTGGGCACATCAACCAAAAAACTCGCCAAGATGACCGCCATTGAACAACTGGATTTTGTTGAGCTTTATTTCAAGAAGACGGTTGGAAACAGGGCGATGCACAGTCTGAGCGATGTGTATATGGCCGTTCTGTGGCCCAAGGCCGTCGGCAAGTCCGAGAACTTTATTCTGTTCGAAAAAGGCACAACCGCTTACCGACAAAATGCCGGACTGGACAAGAACCGCGACGGTTTTATCCGCAAGGCGGAAGCCGCCGCCAAGGTATTCGACAAGCTTGTCCTGGGTCAGAAGGAAGGACGGCTCGGATAGTCGCTTACCGGAAATTGCTCTCAAAAAAATCTGTCAGCATGGGATTGACGGTGTCGTACATCTCGTAGAGCAGGCCATGCGTGCCTTCTTCGATGATCTCGACTTTTGCATGCGGCGCGGCCCTTTTCAGCCGCGCTGCGCTTTCAATGTTGATCGTTAGGTCCCTGCCACCAAACAGCGCCATCATCGGCACGCCTTTCGAGGCTTTGGCAAACACATCATCGCTATCCACTAGCGGCAGATTGCGCCATGTTTGAAGCAGGGCGTTGAAATAGCCTGAATAATTCATTTGAATTGTGTCGTCGCCCTGTATGCGCCGGTCCGCGTCCGGCTGCAGTTCCTGGAACTGCGGATCGCCGAGCAGCAATGAGCGGCCCCTCAACCGCCAGAGCCAGTCGCCGATAAACGGCAGGCGCACGATCTCGCCGAACAACCTTCCCATGAATGGATAGATCGCAAGACCGGCTGGTGCCAGGAGGGCCACCCCTGCAAGCCGTTCAGAATGCATCGCCGCGTAGTCCGCTACGATGACGCCGCCCATCGAATAGCCGACCAGCCCGACCGGGGTCTCAACTTTCAGCGCTTCGAGCAGTTCTGTCAGCTCGCAATCGTAAAAGTCTGTGTCGTAACGTGCACGGGGCCGGTCCGACCAGCCGCGGCCGAAATGATCGAACAGAACGACGCGGAAACCGGCATTCGCAAGTGCCGATGCATTCTGCTCGAATACAAACTGCGGTACACCGAAGCCGTGCACCATGACGATGGTCCTGCCGTCGGCAGGACCGCGCTCGGTGTAGTAGATTTCGCCGTCGCTCAGGGGAACGGATTTGCCGGGCGCATGTGCCGAGCGTTCATCGGGCGTCATCGCCTTTTCGCGAAAACCGGCTAAATACCAACTTGCTCCGATTACCAGTCCGGCAATCACCAAAAGGCTGATGATCCAATCCATGCAGATGCCTGTGCTTTAACGATCGGGATCGACCTTATGGAAGGCATATGGCAGGGGCAAGACTGCAAATGGCGGTGAGCGGTTCATAAGTTGTGAATAGATCTAAGGCTTTAGCTGTTTCTCGACAGGCAGGCTCTCATGTCACGGGCCATGCTTCGGATCAGTTCGAAATAGAGGTTGCGGCCATTTTCGATCTTGGCGCCCAGCGGATCGAGAACGCCGGCACTGGCAGTCGTTCCTTCAGTAATGACCTGAATCAGTTTGGGTTCAAACTGTGGTTCCGAAAACACGCATGCGACGCCGAGTTCTTTCACCTTGTCCCTGATTTCCGACACTCGCGCAGCGCCGGGGGAGACTTCGGGACTGACCGTAACGGAACCGGCAGCCGAGACCTCAAACCGGTTTTCGAAATATGGATAGGCATCGTGAAAGACGACAAAGGATTTACCTTGCACCGGCTGAAGTGCGGCAGTGACTTCGGTTGTCAGCGAGTCCAGCTGTACGGTGAGATCACGCGCATTTGCTGCGTATCGATCAGCGTTGTCCGGATCGACTTCAACGAGCGCCTCTTCGATTTTTTGCACCAACGCTTTTGCATTGTCGGGATCCAGCCAGATGTGGGCGTTAAATGCTTCATCATGCGCCCCGTGTCTGCCGTGGTCATCGTGGCCGGCATGATTTGCATTGTTGCTATCACTGTGGTCATGATCCTCGAAAGTCCCGCCCTCGCGGATTTTCAGCAGCTCCAGCCCATGGGCCTGACTAAGATTTACCACCGCAGCGTTGCGTCCCAGCGTTTCGAGCGACTTTTCCAGGAACGCTTCCAATTGCGGGCCGACCCAGAAGACAAGATCTGCTTCTTCCAGATGGCCGGCCTGTGACGGGCGCAGGCTGTAAGTGTGCGGTGAAGCGGCACCATCAACAATGATTTCAGGTTCGCCAACACCTGCCATAACACCGGAAACCAGCGAATGGATCGGTTTGATCGAGGCAACAACCGAAGGTTCTGCAAGGGCGCATACGGGCAGTGCCAGGCAAGAGACAGACCCCAGAAAGAAGGAGCGGAGCGATTTCATTGATGACCCAAATTTATGTAATGTTGTAACATAAGATTGTAATGCTATAACGTATACGCATTTGAGGCTCAAGGCCTGCAATTGAAAATTTGCTCGTGAATGAAATCAGAATTGCGCCGTCGCGTCATCGCGGGCAGGGAAGATATATGCCGCGTTGCTGTCCGGCACGGTCTGAGGCGCTCGCGTGCCGGACAGGCGCCGCGCAGCCGTCGAGCCAGGCGGATATTGGTTTCAGGTCAGATTATTCTTTCTTGATGCGGTAGGCCTCGTGGCAAGCACCGCAGTTTTTGGTTGCCGCACCGAATGCAGACTTGAAGCTGTCCATATCCGTTATCTTGATATCCTTGGTGTCGGCAATGAATTTGGCCACAGCGGCGTCAAATCCTGCCTTGTCTTCCCAGATTTTGGGCGAAGCTTCGGTCTCGTTGCCGCTGTCAGAGCCCTCCGGGAACAGATAACCGTAACCATTGGCTGCTGCATTCATGGTGTTGAATGTAAGCTGTGCAGCAACCGGGTCGAAATCCATTTCGCCCTTCATCATTTTTCCACCCACGCCGTTGCGGCCCCGACGTTTTTCATGATGTTTTGCCGATCAGCTGAGGGATCAGCGGCAAAAGAGCTGCCGACAAGTCCGGCGGATAGGAGCAATGCCATTGTGATTGCGCGATTCATAATGTTCTCCTGTAAGGATCATTGTGATGACTGCAGTCGGGTCGGAGTTAGCCTCCGTCCGCCATCGATCGCACTTGCCCGGCGTCAATCCATTCGTGAGAGAAAGGACACTGCGTCTGGGTTCGTACTATGACGGATTACACACTAAGAAATGCAAAAACGCTCGACAATGTGTGGTTTTGCATATTCAATCTGCAATTATGCAGAATATGGATTGGGACATATTTCGACTTGTTGTTGCGGTGGCGGATGGTGGATCGGCAGTTGCCGCGTCTGAGCGCCTTGGTGTCAATGCAAGCACGGTTTTGCGCAGAATATCGAGGTTCGAGCAGGAAAATGGCGTCAGATTGTTTGAGCGCCGGCAGACCGGGTACACGCCGACTGCCGAGTGTGAAGCGGTCATAGAGACCGCGCGGGAGATCGAGCAAAGCATCGCCGGCATCGGCCGCGATCTGCTCGGGCGTGATCTGCGGCTGGAGGGCCGGCTCGCGGTTACAACCACCGATTCATTGCTCAACTCTGTGGTCGCGCCGCTCCTGCTGGAATTCAGCACTCTTCATCCGCAGATCAAAATAGACGTCTCGGTGACCAACAGCCGGCTCAACCTGACCCGGCAGGATGCCGATATTGCAGTTCGGACCTCCAAGATGCCGCCTGAGACCCTCGTGGGACAGCGGGTTTCCGGCCTTGCTTTCGCCGTATACGCCACACCCTCCGTTGTTGCCCAACTGCCTGCCGGCAAAATATCGAGATTGCGCAGGGCGCCCTGGGTCGGCATCGGCAGTGCTCTGACGGCCTCTCCGGTCGGCTCATGGATGGATCGGCACGTTCCGGCTGAACGCATCGCCGTGACAGCCGATACATTTGTCGCGGTTCATGATTGCGCCGCGACGGGAGCGGGATTGGCGGTACTGCCATGCTGCCTCGGAGATCAATCGCGGCACGTCGTACGCGTGACACCGCCTGTAGACGAGATGGAAACGTCGTTATGGGTGCTGACGCATTCGGATATCCGCAGTGCCGCGCGGGTTAAGGCATTCAATGAATTCATGTCGAGGGAGTTGCGCAATATGGCCGGCCTCATCGAGGGTAGGGTGCCTGCTTGATCGCGCCAACAAATTGACATCAACTTCCGGTTATCCAATATGCCGGATATCGTGCAGCAGATAGGAACGAAATGTCTAACTCTCTGGTTGATTCCGCCCGTGAAACCCTGGCCGAAATAGAAGCTGCCGGAACGCTGAAACATGAGCGCCTGATCTATTCGCCGCAATCGACAATCATCAATACGCGAGACGCATTGAACCGGGATGAGGAAGTCCTCAATTTCTGCGCCAACAACTACCTTGGTCTTGCGGACGATCCACGGCTTATCGAGGTCGCAAAGCAAACACTCGACAGCCACGGTTTCGGCATGGCATCGGTCCGGTTCATATGCGGCACGCAAGACCTTCACCGGCAACTGGAAGAACGTGTTGCTTCCTTCCTCCGTACGGAAGATTCGATCGTCTTTCCTTCCTGCTTTGATGCCAATGGAGGCGTATTTGAAGCGCTGCTGAGTAAGGAAGATGCCGTCATATCCGACAGCCTGAACCATGCCTCGATCATCGATGGCATTCGCCTATGCAAGGCACAAAGGTACCGCTACGCAAACAACGATATGGGCGATCTCGAAAAGCAGTTGAAGGCGGCCAAGGATTGTCGCCACCGTTTGGTCGTCACCGACGGCGTTTTCTCCATGGACGGAATTATTGCAGATCTGCCGGGGATTTGTGAGCTGGCGGATATATACGATGCCATGGTCATGGTCGACGATTGTCATGCAACCGGGTTCATGGGCGAACGCGGTGCCGGCACGCCTGAGCTGCTCGATGTGGAAGGGCGGGTCCAGATTCTGACCGGCACTTTTGGCAAAGCGCTTGGCGGCGCATCGGGCGGCTATGTCGCCGGTCCGAAGCCAATCGTTGATTTGCTGCGACAGCGGGCACGGCCTTACCTGTTTTCGAATGCGGTGGCACCGGCCATATGTGCCGCAGCGATAGCAGCGATAGACATTGCCGAAGAAGCGACTGCTGAACGCCGCCGCCTTCGCGACAATGCGGCACGGTTCCGCGCCGGAATGTCAGCCGCGGGATTCACGCTTGTTGATGGCCGGCATCCGATTGTTCCCGTGATGATTGGTGACGCGGCATTGGCAGCCAAGCTGGCCGACACGATGCTGGCCCACGGTGTTTATGTCATCGCCTTTTCCTATCCGGTCGTACCGGAGGGAATGGCCCGCATTCGCACACAGATGTCGGCGGCCCACACGCCTGAGCAGATCGGCCGTGCTGTCGCTGCCTTTACCCAGGCGGGTCTTGAGCACGGTGTGATCGGATAGGGAGTGTCGAAAATGCGTGCACTGGTCAAGGAAAGAGCTGCTCCCGGCCTCACCATGAAAGAACTGGACGTGCCGGAACCGGGCCAGGGCGAGGTGCGCATCAAGATTGACAGCGCCTCTATTTGCGGCACGGATCTGCATATTTACAACTGGGACGACTGGGCAGCCAAAACCGTGCCGGTGCCGCTGACCATCGGCCACGAATTTGTCGGCCATGTCGACATGCTTGGGCCGGGAACAGAAGGTTTCAAGAAGGGCGAGCGCGTGTCCGGCGAAGGGCACATTGTCTGCGGACACTGCCGCAACTGCCGGGCCGGCCGCGAGCATCTTTGCCGCGATACCAAAGGTATCGGGGTCAACAGGACCGGGGCATTCGCTGACTACCTCGTCATTCCCGAACACAATGTCTATCCGATCCCCGACGACATTCCCGACGAATATGCCTCGATCCTCGATCCGCTGGGCAATGCAGTGCACACCGCACTGAGTTTCGATCTTGTCGGCGAGGACGTGTTGATTACCGGTGCGGGGCCGATCGGGCTGATGGCCGCGGCCGTTTGCCGGCATGTCGGTGCCCGTCATGTCGTGATCACGGATATCAACGAAAAGCGGCTGGAACTCGCCGACCGGATGGGGGTTTCACGCGCCGTTGTCGCCGGTAAGGAAGATCTCGACGATGTCATGGCCGAGCTCGGTATGAAGGAGGGTTTTGATGTCGGGCTGGAAATGTCGGGATCCGCCGCGGCGCTGCAGGATATGATCGAAAACCTCAACAATGGCGGACAGGTCGGTCTGTTGGGCATCTTCCACGGACAGGTCACTATCGATCTCAACAAGGCGATCTTCAAGGGCCTCCAGTTCAAGGGCATATACGGCCGCGAAATGTTCGACACCTGGCACAAGGCGCTGGCAATGCTCGAAAGCGGTCTTGACATCTCACCCATTCTGACCCACCGCTTTTCCTTTGAGGAATTTGAAAAAGGCTTTGAAGCGCTCAACAACGGCCAGGCCAGCAAAGTGATCCTGGACCTGTGAGATAACATTCGGAGGAGATATACGAATGGGCAGCCTGCGGTCGGGTGGAGACGCGAGCGCGACACAGCGCAGACGCGGTGGGCGAGACAAAAAACGCGGCGCCCCGTACGGCGCGATGCGCCCGTTTAAACAATCTTCAAGGCCCTACACACCTGTCGATCTTGTGGCGGCCGATGCGATCGAGCGGATACACGATGCCTCCCTGCGTGTGCTTGCCGAGACCGGCATTAACGTGCTGCATGACGAAGCCCGTGCCATCATGAAAGCGGCCGGCGCAGATGTCACAGATGGCGATACGCGGGTTCATTTCGACCGCGATCTGATTATGAAGAACATCGCGACGATCCCGCCGGAGTTCATTCTTCATGCGAGAAATCCAGAACACAATCTGAAGATCGGCGGCACCGACATGGCCTTCTGCCTGATGGCCAGTGCACCGAATGCCTCCTGTCTCGATCGTGGTCGACGCAGCGGCAATCAGGAGGATTTTCAGAATTTCCTGAAACTCGGCCAGTACCACCCGATCGTGCAGGCGATTGGCGGCTATCCGGTCGAACCGGTAGACATTCATCCGTCGGTCCGGCATCTCGATTGCATTTCGGATTTCATCACCCTGACCGACAAGACCTACAGCGCCTATTCGCTCGGTAAACAACGCATCACCGATGCCATCGAAATGACCCGCATCGCGCATGGGCTGACAAACGATGCACTGCGCCGTCAGCCATCGCTCTACACCATCATCAACACCAATTCGCCATTGCAGCTCGATATTCCCATGATGCAGGGCATCATCGACATGTCCTCCATGGGACAGCCGGTTGTCATCACCCCGTTCACGCTGTCCGGCGCCATGGCACCGGTGACCATTCCGGGCGCGCTGGTGCTGCAGAATGCCGAGGCGCTTGCCGGTCTGGCCTTCAGCCAGATGGTCAATCCGGGCGCGCCGGCCATGTATGGCGGCTTCACCTCGAATGTCGACATGAAGTCCGGTGCCCCGGCCTTTGGAACGCCCGAATACATGAAAGCCCAGCATGTCGGCGGCCAGCTGGCCCGGCACTACAACATTCCCTATCGCACCTCCAACGTCTGTGCCGCCAACACGGTCGATGCGCAGGCGGCCTATGAGTCGGTCTTTTCGCTCTGGGGCGCGGTCAACAGCGGGGGTCATTTGCTCAAGCACGGTGCCGGCTGGATGGAAGGCGGGCTGTGCTGTTCCTACGAAAAAATGATCCTCGATATCGAACTGTTGCAGATGGTCGCGGAATTCATGGAACCCCTGAAATTCGATGAGGATGAATTGGGTCTAGATGCGATCGCCGATGTCGGCCCCGGCGGGCATTTCTTCGGCACGACGCATACCCAGGCGCGTTACAAGGATGCCTTTTACGCACCCATCTTGAGCGACTGGCGCAATTTCGAAACCTGGTTCGAAGCAGGTGAACCGACCGCAATGCAGAAAGCAAACAAGGTTTGGAAGGAGCGTCTTGCCGAATACGAAGCGCCGCCGCTGGACCCTGCTATTGCCGAGGAGCTGCGCAACTTCGTCGAACGCAGGAAGGCAGAGGGCGGCGTCGCCACTGACTTCTAGAGCACGTCTTGTATTAATGAATCCATTTAGACAAGACGTGCTGTAGCAGCTCACTCGCAATTCAGATCGTATTGAAAGTCGATCTTGCCATCGCCAAGTGCAGCAGTGACAGATCCGCGGGCACCTGCATAGGCGCCGGTGCCGCCGGTGATCGGGCTGGTGATTTCCGACCATTCTATCGCCACCTTGCCGTCTTCGAACGAATTGGCAGGCATGTCGCGAATTTTCATGACGGGATAGATAGCACCATCGTAGAAACTGCTAATGGTCTTTGAAAAGGCTGACTTCAGGCTGCCATCGTCATTGAGATCAAGCACCGTCATGACCCAGGAGTTCTCGCCCATCTGATCGCCGATGTCTTTGTGGAGCTAGAGCAAATCTGGCTTAGATTGAATCATTTGACCGAGGCGATTTTGGCCGCTGACAAGGCGGGTCGCACGCCGTGGTGTTATCCCACCACAAGTGCGAGCCAACGCAGTCAGGGGGCAAAATCGCCCGGCCCATTCATCTGTGAGTATCAAAACGATAGTCCTTTCAAGGGTGGCGGACAATCGGCCCATCGGCGTCGTTGCGCCGCTTGCCCGATGCACCACATCGCGCTGCGCAACGCGCCTGGCCGAGTGAACCGATTTTCCGCCATCAAATGCTTCAATCTAAACCAGACTTGCTCTAGATCTGGCCGAGCTGCTTGTCGCCGGTGCTCGCTTTTCCGTTACTGTCTATATCGGCAAATTCGGTGATGGCGGTGGAAAATGGTCCGTTGACCGTGAAGGACTCGCATTTGCGCTGCCCTTCTGCATGTCCGCCCGTCGGCAGAAAAACAACGGCCGCAAAGCCGGATAGGAATGCCAGTGTCAGTTTCCGCATGGCTTCCCCGCAAGAGGTGTTGGTATTGAACGAAGATAGGTGCGGGCGTAACGTCATTCAATTGACAGTTTGGCTATACCATCGTCGAAGTAAGATTGGTGTGCGGATTTCCCGAGGGGAGGATTACAGACATTGACGGACAGCAACAAAATGCTTGCTCGGCGGGCACTTGGGTTTTGGGCCAGTGACAATGATGATGACATCGAATCCGTCTTTTCGCCCGAATATGTCAACCACCAGGAACCAAGCATCGAAGGCGATGTGAAGAACCTTGATCTGAATGGCTGGAAGACACTTGTCGCGGGCCACCATGCCGCATTTTCACCCTCGCGCGTCGAAATCCTGATGCAAATCGCCGAAGCCGACCTCGTGACAACCGTTGGCGCTTCACCGTCAAGCACACGGGCAGTTATATCGGCTACGATCCAAGCGGCAAAACAGCGATATGGACGGGAGTGGAAATTGATCGTATAGCCGATGGGAAAATTATCGAAAGCTGGGTTGATTGGGACAAATTCCGGCAATTGGAGATGCTCGGAATCCTTGTTTGATGCACGATTTAATACAGACGGATCTTGAATACGGACCATCGTGATTTCCTCGCGGCTCTGCCGCGCGAGCAAAAGCAGGAGCTGACGCGAAAATCGAATCCAAAGGGGTTGGCTGCATTTGGCGTCCACTTTGGAGCAATCCTTATTTTGGGCACACTGATTTCGCTGAAAGTGTCCTATTGGCCGCTGCTGCTGCTTCCCCAGGGAATTTTGATCGTCTTCCTGTTCACAACGCTGCATGAGGCGATCCACCGGACGGCCTTTGCCACGCCCTGGATCAATGATGCGGTGGCGCGCCTTTGCAGCTTCCTGATTTTGTTGCCGGCGGATTGGTTTCGCTATTTCCATTTTGCCCATCACCGGCACACGCAGGATCCTGAACGTGATCCCGAGCTGGCCAAGCCGAAGCCGGAAACCTGGTCTCAATATCTCGTCCGTGTTTCGGGGGTACCGGTCTGGATCAGTCATTTTCGCACATTGGTGGCAAATACGTTGGGCCGCTGCGAGGACCAATTCGCGCCGCCATCGGCGCGAAACAATATCGCCAAAGAAGCAAGGGCTGTTCTCGCCGTTTATGTGCTGTTTTTGGTGGTCTCGCTGGCCACCGGTTCAATGGTTCTGCTTTTTGCCTGGGTGCTGCCGGTCATCCTTGGGCAGCCTTTTTTGAGGCTCTACCTTCTGGCCGAACACGGAGGATGCGCGTTTGCGGCCAATATGTTCGAAAACAGCCGAACCACATTCACCAACACACTGGTACGCAGGCTTGCCTGGAACATGCCCTATCATGCCGAACACCATGCCTTTCCGGGCGTGCCCTTTCACCGCCTGCCTCAGTTCCATGCGCTCACGAAATCCCACCTTCTTGAAACAGAAAAGGGATATGTCCGGTTTCACGGAAAATATGCACGCGCCTTGGAAAGCTGAAGACGCTCGTCTTACAATAGGATAAGAGCGATACCAGCCAAGGCTAGAAATGCTCCGATCCAGGCGAGCAGTCTCGGACGGCTGCCTGTGACCATCCAGATCATCGGCAGCATGATGACCGGCGCGGCCGAACCCAGCACGACTGCAATACCGGTATCCATCCAGCGTACCGCATAGAGCTGCAGGCTGACGGCCACGACGAAGCCCAGCAGGCCAGGAGTTATGGCATGAATGAACAGCCCGGCATCCGGCCTGATCTGGGGCCGGAAGGCCGGCACACGCCAGATTGAAATTACCAGCACGACAATGACACCGCCGGCAGTGCGCAACGCATTGGCAGCCAGCGGATCGGTGCCGGCCAGCATTGCCGGTTTCAGGAAAACCAGCCCGACCGCATTGGCTACAGCCGTGACAAGGCCGAGCGCGATCATCACCCACATCGGGCCGCGCATGTCTTCAAGCTTGTCCTGCGGGTTGCCGCCGAAGCGGATTGCAAGCGCCATGCCGGCCAGTGCAATCGCGCATCCCGCGAGCTTTTGGCCGCTGAGTATCTCTCCAAGGAACAAAAAACCGAAAAGCGCTGCAAACGGCCCGTTCATTGAAACGAGTAACTGCGCCCGTCGGGGACCGCCGCGTCTGAGGCAGGCGAACATAGCCATGTTGGCGGCAACGACTCCGATGACACTTGCGATCACAAAGGCCGGCCAGTGTACCCAGGAGATGCTCTGCCAGCCGCCCTGGACGGTCACCAGGACAATCAACACTGCCGCCGCGCAGATCAGTTGCAGTCGGGTCAGTGCGAATGGACCGAGCAGTGTCGCCGGTTTGTGCGCAAGGAGTGCCATTGCAGCCCAGCACACAGAAGCACCGAGTGCCGAGATTACCGCAATAACTGGCATTTGCTGATTTTGGGCTCCGGCACTGCGTTGATTTTAGATGGTTGATAGCACGATCTCTGCGCACACGCCGAACGAAATACATGCGGTGGTGACCGATCTCTGAAACGCCAAATGGCAGTTCCGCATCATCTTCTTCTGGCGAGATCGAATTGCCGCTGTGTGGAGACTCAGCATCAGCCTGGCAACGACAGGACGAGGTCGGGTTTTCATGTTTTTGCAGGCCGCGGCAATTCCTGTGTTACGCTGATGCCGGACAATTGTCAGACCGCGCCGCCCATGACAACGAGGTGCACGGATATCACCTGGTTTGCGGTGAACCGTAGTTCTTTTTCAGGATTGTATTGAGACAGCACCAGTTCCTCCGCGTTCCAGCGGACAAACCGTTTCACGTAGGCCAGTTTGGGTCCGTGTTCCCTGACCTGGACCTGTGCGATCACAAAATCGCCGCGACGCACACGCTTTGTCGGATTGACGAAAACAATTTCGCCGTCGAAGTAGCGCGGTTCCATGGATTCTCCGGCAACATAGACCGCATATGCACCCGTTACAGAAGATAGGCTTGGTGGTGCAAAAACATCGTCCAAACGATCGCCATTCATGACAAACTCACCGTCAACACCACCGACCGCCTGACCGTAGACCGGTATCCTTGCGCGCTGGTCAGGCAGCACATTGCCCAATCTTGCATTGGTTGGCGGCTCCCAAGCAGGTGCCTCCGAACCGGTTCTATTTGATTGCAAAGCAGCTTCAGATGCAACCGGAATATCCGGGTTCGGTACATTTATGTTCCCGTTGTGTTCATGCGACGAATGTTTAGGCGTGTTCTGGTTTTGTGCCTTGCCGCCTCTCGCCCCGTGAACAGCAGCGGGAGGACCTGTGGGGGAGGGCGGGTCGTAGGACTCGCCGCCAAACATCAATTCCGACGCACTTATTCCAAGGTGCGGAGCCAGCCTTTCGGACCACTCCTTTGTCAATTGCCTTTCACCCGCCTCGAGGCGCCGAATCTGCGGCTGAGACGTCGCCGCAAGTTCAGCAAGGCGGGCCTGCGTCAGACCAAGAGCTTCCCGCAATCGTTTGATTGTACTCATTTGTTTTCCGGCAATCCGCCCAGAGCCGTCCTTTGTCGATGTATTCCAAAATGGTCTTATGTGAAAACCCAATTTGGTATTGCGGATTGACTGATATACCAATATGGAATAAATTGCAAATCCTACATTTCATCTCCCGAACAGGAAGCAAACGCCATGACGAACCGTGCCGCATCGAAATCCATTTCTCGATTTGGTGGAAACGGCGGTATTTCGGAAAAAACGTCGTTAACAAAGCGTGATTCAAACTGTTCAGATTTTAATCAAGCGGAGAACAAAACAAGAACCGATTTAACAATCGGTACCGATCAGAATGTAGAGGCGGCCAAGGCATTTGCCGCCGGTCTGTGCATAGATCGCGTCTGGCGAGATGTAGTGGATTTTGGTGAACCGACCTCAGGAACCGGAGAAGAAGGCTGGGGACGCAAACGCGTGTCGGTCACCCGCGTGAGCATTCTTGACGGTCCACGCCGGCAGAGTGAGCCGCCGCCGGATGACTGACGGTCAGTTCGTCGGCATCTGCCACTTCAGATATTCCGCACTCCTTTTTTCAAAGAGAATTAATTTATGGACGCTTCCAATCAATCATCCGTGCAGCCTGAGATTACGCTCGACAGGAGTACAAAACCCAGAGGACGCCGCGGAGGGCTTAACCTTGATGCCAAGGAAGCATTGTTGCGGCTTTATGCAAACGGGGACGCGACAGCGGCAATCGCAGACCGTTTTGGTATTGATGAAACCTATGTACGCAAGCTTGCCAGCCGATATGGCATCCGCAAGGGAAACCTGACTTCACCTGTTTCCACTTGCCGAACGCGCCAGAAAGAACCCGAAATCGGAAAACACCTCTGTGCCTATAAAAAAGCGTGGCGCCGGTTCGATCTGCCGACAGAGCTGGAGCCTCGCTATATTCGCTTGCTGGTATCCGGTTTGAGCAGAAGGGACGCTGCACGAAAGCTCGGTTTGACGGGGGTCGCGTATGACAGCCAGTGAAACGGAAGAGCAAGGGATTGGTCGCCGGCGCTCCGATGCGCGATCAATTCTACGCAAGAGGTCGGTGGTACACAGCTGCGACATTCACAAAACTGCGCGGCAATGTGGGGTCAGGCTCTACAATGGCGCGCGGCAGTACCACACAAAACGTTGCGCCCGCGAGTGCTTTTCACCCGCCACACTGCGGCGGATTGGAAGGGCCCACGGCGCCGCGCATCTGGCAATTGTACTGAGACTTATCGTCGAAACGGAAGGCAATGCTCGGGAGCTATATGCCGAAACGTTGTCGGCGATATCGTCATTGCTGGAACACGAACCCGCGCTGATTGAGCGCGGCGTAGCCCTTTTTGACGCATTTGACGACATAGATCTTGCCGAGATCCACGAACGTGCACAGGTCATGCCCTGCGGTCTTCCGGTTGGACACGTCATGAGGATTTTGCTGCTGCAGGAGCTGAGTCAAACGCGGCCGCTGCGAAGTACCTAATGCTCCTTGGCGATAACAGCCTCTTCGCGTGGACGCTCGAAAAGGATGAACCCCACGCCCGAGATGACCACAGCGCCGCCGATCATCACTTGCGTGGTAAGACGCTCGTCCAGAAACAGCACGCCTCCAGCGACCGAGAACACTGGCAGCATCAACAGAAACGGTGCCACCACGCTGACAGGATGTTTGCGAACCAGCGAATACCACATACCGTAACCCACAACGGTCATGATCAGTCCGAGATAAAGAACGGCCGACCAGACGAACCAGTCGGCTGACTTGATCGAAGCCAGGTGGTTGCCTTCAAATATCAGCGACATGACAAAGAGCTGCGGTGTCGCAAAGACGGCGACCCAGGCTGTAACGGTCATCCCGCCGATGTTATTGAGACTTCGGACCATGGCCTGGCCCACAGCCCATGAGAAAGCACCGCCAACAACCATCAAAAGAGACACCCACGCGGCTCCTAGTTTCGGCTCGCCGGCGATCAGTCCGACACCTGTAAACGCGATGGCGATAGCGATCCATTTGCGTATACTGGTCTTTTCTCCGAAAGCCACCGCACCGATAATGACCAGAAACGGCACCTCCGACTGCACCACAATCGCTGCGACCGATGCGTCGATGCCGGCAAGCCCTGTAAACGTCAGGCTGTATTGAATGGCCGCCGAGATGAGCGCGATGCAGAAGATTTTCATCATCTGGCCGACTGGCGGGCGCACGAACCACACGAGTGCCAGCGATGTTACCGCGAAACGCAAAGCCATCAGCAGGATTGGAGGAAAATAGTTGATCGCACCCTTGGCGAAGACAATGCCCATGCCCCAGACAAAGGCAACTGCCAGGCCTGTCAGCAGGTCAAAAGCCGATAGTCTGCCGCCCATAGTGACTCCGTGAACTCCGAACTGCTCGAAACGCAGCCCGGCGGGCTTTGAATTGAGCGCGCTGCAGACTGCGCGATCAACCGGATATTGGCAAGCCGTTTGGCTTATTTGCCTTTCCACACCGGGTCGCGTTTTTCGGCAAAGGCATTGAAACCTTCCAGCATGTCTTCGGAGCCATAGAGCCTGTCAACGGTCTCGAACTTTCGGCCGGTAATGTTGTCGAGTGCGTCCTGGAATTTCATATCCTCGGCTTCGCGCACCACCTCCTTGATGGCCGCAAATACAAGTGGCGGCCCCGATTCCAGCACGCGCGCGAGCGTCCAGGCCTCCGCCATCAGTCGCTCTTTCGCAATGATCCGATTGACGAGGCCCCAGCGATGCGCCTCCTCGGCATCCAGCCAACGGCCGGTCAAAAGCATGTCCATGGCGACATGGTAGGGTATGCGTTTCGGCAACTTGATAGACGCGGCATCCGCCACCGTGCCGGAGCGGATTTCGGGCAAGGCAAAACTGGCTTGCTCGGCGGCGAGGATCATGTCGCAAGATATCGCCAGTTCCAGACCGCCGCCGCAACAGATGCCGTTGATTGCCGCAATGACGGGCTTGTTCAGATCGGGCAGTTCCTGCAGGCCGCCAAATCCGCCGACGCCGTAATCGCCATCCACTTCGTCACCACCGGCCGCCGCTTTCAGGTCCCAGCCGGGGCAGAAGAATTTCTCACCGGAGCCTGTCAGAATTGCAACGCGCAACTCCGGGTCATCCCGAAAATCGGCGAACGTGTCACCCATGATCCGGCTGGTTGCCAGATCGATGGCATTGGCCTTGGGGCGATCGAGCGTGACCTCGAGGATGCCGCCTTCGTGTCGGGTCTTGATGGGTGAATCAGTCATGATCTGCCTTTCTCGATATCAGCGCGTCAGCGGCAATTGCATCTTTTGGGCCGCACATGAGGGGATTGATTTCAACTTCGTTCAGCCGATCCGCGAAGGCACATGCGTAGTCCTGCAGCGCCATGACGGCGGATAGGACGGCTTCACGCGAAACGGCGGGAGCACCTCGATAACCGTCAAGCAGCGGGGCGAATTTCAGATCGTTCAGTGCACGCTCGATGGCATCGGCAGATGCCGGGACGAGCAAAGACTGTCGGTCTTCAAGCACTTCCGTCAAGGTGCCTCCGGCGGCAATGGTCAGGATGAACCCGTGCGCATCGTCTCGGACTATGCCGATGAGCAGCTCAACACCGCCACCGTTGATCTGTTGCTCGATGAGATACCCGGTCGCCTGCATGCGCGCTGCGGCGTGCTCCACATCCGCGGCACAGCACAGATCAAGCGCCACCGCGCCGTTCTCAGATTTGTGCGCAAAGCCTTCACCTTTCAGCACAACCGGAAAGCCGATGTCCGCCGCTGCGGCGGCGGCTCCTGTGGCATCTTCGCATCGGGCGAACTTCGGAATGTTGATGCCGAACCGCGCCAGCTCCGACTTGGCGTCGGCCTCACTCAGGGTCGTTGTCGTGCCCGTTGCAGATGCAATCAGCACCGGCTGCGCATCGGTGTCGCGTGCTGTCTCGGCTGCACACCCGATGGCAGCGCAGGCATCTTCGAGACCGTTCAGTGGCGCAATGCCGCCTGCGATGAAGCGTTCGGCAATGTCTTCAGGCATATTCTCAGGCAGGCTCGACAGGATTGCAAAGTTGCGTCCGGTCCGCTTGCGGGCGGCGAGGCATGCGGCGATGGCCCGGTCCCAGTCTGCCTGTGAGCATCGATCAGCACGCGGAAAATCGAGGATCAGAAGCGTCAGTGCCAGGGAGGCATCCATCATGGTCGAAAATGTCTGTGTCAGTGCAGCTTCGTCGCGCCAGATCCGGGTGTGATAGTCGAGCGGATTTGATGGTGTGACGAGTGGGCCAAGCACCTCGCGCAGGATCTGTTCCTGATCGTTGGAGATTGGTGGAAATTCGAGGCCGTGCCTGTGCCCGGCATCGGCGATCAGTGCCGCTTCGCCGCCCGAGCAACTCATCGATGCAATGCGTCTCGAGGGCAGGGGGCCCGTGACGTGGAGCAGTTTCAATGTCTCGACGAATTGCTCGAGCGTGTGTACCTGACCCATGCCAAGCCGTCTGAACAGGGCAGTCGCGCCGGCCTCACTGCCGGCCAGGGATGCGGTATGGGACAGTGCCGCGGTGCGGGCTTTATCGGATGCTCCTACTTTGAGAACGACAACCGGTTTTCCAAGCCGCCGGCTGGTCTTAGCAAGCGTCTCGAGGGCACGAACATCGTTGATCCCCTCGATATGCAGCCCGAGTGCGGTGACGCGTTCGTCTTCAAGCAGCGCTTCACCGATCCGGGCAATGCCGGTCTGCGCCTGGTTGCCGGCCGTCAACGCATAGGCGAGCGGCAGGGCGCGGCGCTGCATGGTCAGGTTGATAGCGATGTTGGAAGACTGGGTGACGAATGCAACACCGCTGTCGATCCGCTTGCCGCCATGTTGATCGGGCCATAGAAGAGCGCCGTCCAGATAGTTGACGAAGCCGTAGCAGTTGGGACCAAGCAGTGTTGTCTGGCCGGCAGCGTCCAGCAGCGCGTCATTCAGATCCGCGCCGTCTGCGGTCTCGCGAAAGCCACTGGCAAAACACACCGCGCCGCCGGCGTCTTTGGCGCTGAGGGCGCGGACCGCATCGATCGTTGCGTGGCGATTGACACCGATGAACGTGGCGTCGGGAGAGCCGGGAAGGGCATCGATGCTATTGAAGGCCTGGAGCCCGGCCATCGTTTCGCGGTTCGGGTGAACCGGCCAGATATCACCGGAAAATCCCATCTTGATGTTCTGCTCAATGACGGCATTGCACCATTCGCCGCCGCCGATGACGGCGATGGACCGTGGTCGCAACAGCCGTTCCAGCCCCACGGTCATTCAGGCCCCCAAAGGCCGCAGCAGATCGCGGCTGATGATGTGGCGCTGTATCTCGGATGTGCCGTCCCAGATGCGCTCAACCCGGGCGTCGCGCCAGAACCGCTCAAGAGGCAGGTCGCTCATCAGGCCCATGCCGCCGTAAATCTGGATCGCGGTGTCCGTGACCTTGGCGAGCATTTCGGTTGCGTGGACCTTGGCACTGGCGATTTCGCGATTGGCCGGAAGCCCTTCATCGAGCCGCCAGGCCGCCGCTAGCGTCAGCAGGTCGGATGCATCGATTTCTGTGATCATGTCGGCAAGCTGGAAGGAGACGCCCTGGAATTTTCCGATGGGCTGACCGAACTGCTTGCGTTCGGCGGCATAGTTGAGGGCAAGGTCAAAGGCACGGCGCGCACGGCCGACTGCCATGGCAGCGACGGTCAGCCGGGTTGCGTAAAGCCATTCGTTCATGACCGCAAAACCGCCGTCGACATCGCCAAGGACCTGTTCCTTCGGCAGACGGCAATTGTCGAAATCGAGCACCATGTTCTTGTATCCGCGGTGCGAGACGGATTTGTATCCCTCGCGGATGGTGAAGCCGGGTGTGCCCCGATCCACCAGAAATGTCGTGATGCGCTTTTTCGGTCCACGCGGCGTGTCATCCTCGCCGGTGGCGACAAAGACGATGACAAAATCGGCATGCTCCGCGCCGGAGATGAAATGCTTCGTGCCGTTGATGATCCAGTCTGTGTCGTCCTGCACCGCCGAACATTTCATGCCGCGCACGTCTGAGCCGGCATCCGGTTCGGTCATCGCCAGCGCGTCCATCTTTTCGCCGTGCACCGCCGGATGCAGATAGCGCTCGATCTGATCGTCCCTGCAGGCCATCAGGATATTCTGCGGACGTCCGAAAAAATGCGTCAACGCCATGGAGCCGCGGCCAAGCTCGCGCTCGACAAGCGCAAACTCCAGGTGAGACAATCCGGCACCTCCAGCGCTTTCCGGAAAATTGCAGGCGTAGAAACCCAGATCGATTGTCTTCTGCTTGATGGCCGCTGCCACGTCTTGCGGAACAATTCCCGTGCGCTCGACTGCGTCCTCGTGCGGGTAGATTTCCTTTTCCACAAAGGAACGGACCGTCGAGACGATCATCTCCTGTTCGTCGGTTAGTCCGAAATTCATGCCGACCTCCTTTGACCCGTATACCGTCCGGCACTTTGCGGACGGAGCAATCCAGCATGTGCGGCGGTGATCGCTTCGATGGCGCTTTGCACTTGGGGCAGAGCCGGGCAGGCCCTGCTTTTCTTGCTGTTGACGTGCAGCAGCATCTGCTCCGCCGTTGCCACGGCCCGATCGCCGCTCGCGTAGATCGTATGAAACAGGTGAATGCGTTTTTCGTCGGATGACAGGACTTGGGTTGTCGTCATCAGTCGCTCACCGAGTTTTGCCTCATCGAGATGCATGATGTGGCTTTCGACATTGTAGTAACTGTGACCGCCGGCGACGTATTCACGATCCGCACCGATGAGCCGCAACAGTGCATCCGTCGTGTCGCCGAACACATGGAGATAGCGGTATTCGGTCATGTGGCCGTTGTAGTCGATCCAGGCCGGCAGAACCGTTGCCTCCCACAGCCGCAAAGGAGCGGATATTTTCTGGTCCGGATCCGGAAGCGGAGCAATCAACTGTTTCTCGTGCGCGTTCAACAGCGCGCCCGCGGCGCTGTCACGATCCTTCAATGCACGCAGCAGCCCGACCAGATTATCGTCACGCAGCCGTTCGAGTTCCCGGATCGAAAGAGCGCCGGACTGTGCATCGGACTGATCCGCGATCTTGTCCACCAGTTCGTCGGTCAGTTCCGGAACATCCGTCAGGCGCGTCCAGGGCCATTGCAGGCAGGGGCCAAACTGGGCGATGAAGTGTTTCATCCCGTCTTCGCCGCCGGCGACCCGGCAGGTCTCAAAAAGACCCATCTGCGCCCAGCGCAGGCCGAATCCGTAGCGGATCGCATCATCGATTTCCTGTGTCGTCGCCACATCGTCGCGGATCAGCCAGAGCGCTTCTCGCCACACTGCTTCCAGAAACCGGTCGGCGATATGCGCATCAATTTCCTTGCGGACATGCAGTGGCGCCATGCCGATGCTGCGCAAAATGTCTTTGGCCCGCTCGATACCGGTGTCAGCGTTCCGCGCGAACGGCACCAGTTCGACCAGCGGCAGCAGATAGACCGGGTTGAACGGATGAGCGACCATGATGCTGGCCGGGCGATCCAGACCATCCTGCAGCTCCGACGGTTTGAACCCGGAGGTCGACGAACCGATCAAAGCGTCCAGCGGCGCATCGGCAAGTATCTCCCGATATGTACTGTGCTTGAGATCCAGTCGTTCGGGTACCGATTCCTGGATCCATGCAACATCAGCCACGGCATCGGCGATCGTCGAATGGAATGACAGAGCGCCTTCTGCGGGAAGCGAGCCATCGTAAAGCCGCGGCATTGCCCGACGGGCATTGTCCAGAACCTCGCCGATCTTGCGTTCGGCCTCCGGGTCGGGATCGAAGACTTGCACGTTCCAGCCATTGAGCAGAAAGCGGGCCGCCCAGCCGCCGCCTATGACGCCGCCGCCTATGATCGCTGCGGTCGTGTTCATCGCGGTGCCCGTTTGGTCAGGCCAAGGCGCTCACGCACCGCTTCGGGACCGATGACACGTGCACCCAGGGATTCAACAATCGTGACCGCGCGTTCCACCAGCTCTTCATTGGTCGCCAGTTTTCCCTTTTCGAGCCACAGATTGTCCTCAAGTCCGACCCGTACGTTGCCGCCGGCAAGCACCGCAGCCGCCACATAGGGCATTTCGTTGCGGCCGATTGAAAAGGCCGACCAATGCCACTCGCCGGGCACATTGTTGACCATCGCCATAAAGGTGTTGAGATCGTCCGGCGCGCCCCATGGAACCCCCATGCAGAGCTGGACAAGGGCAGGGCTCTTGATGACACCCTCGGATACCAGTTGCTTGGCAAACCAAAGGTGGCCCGTATCGAAGGCCTCGATCTCCGGTTTGACGCCGAGCCCCGTCATCATCGCGCCCATGGTCCGCAACATCCCTGGCGTGTTGGTCATCACATAATCAGCTTCCGCGAAATTCATGGTGCCGCAATCCAGCGTGCAGATTTCGGGCGCGCATTCGATGATGTGCTCCATGCGCTCCTCGGCACTCGCCATGTCGGTTCCTTCAGCAAGCGGAAGTGGGGAGGACGGGGAGCCGAACACCAGATCACCGCCCATGCCGGCGGTCAGGTTCAACACGCAATCGACATCCGCATCGCGAATGCGTTCGGTCACTTCCCGGTAAAGCTTCGGAACGCGCACCGGTGTGCCGCTTTCCGGATCTCGTACGTGACAGTGGACAATTGCTGCTCCAGCCCTTGCCGCAGCGATGGCGCTATCTGCAATCTGTTTTGGGCTTCGCGGAACGTGAGGGCTGCGATCCTGTGAACTGCCTGACCCGGTTATGGCGCAGGTGATGAAGACTTCGCGATTCATTTCAAGCGGCATGGCGATGCTCCTTCCTCTTGGGAAAAAACGCTACGCCGCTTGCAATTGATGATCATGCAGATTTAGATGATAATCATGCGAGATTGGTTCAAATCTTATGAGGCAACTCACCTGGTCGGCATTCTGCTGTTCGAGCAGTTTTCCAATCATTGCCTCGCCAACACAATCGAGCCGCTGCGCGCAGCGAACAGCTTCGCGCGGCGTACGCTCTATGAATGGCGTTATCTCACCCTCGACGGGAAACCGGTTGCCTCATCCAGTGGACTTGCGGTTGAGCCTGACGCGGCGTTGCGGGATGAGATGCACGGCGACATTCTGTTTGTGCTTCCAAGCTATGGCTATCGCCAACTGGCGACGCCCGAATGCCTTGCGGCGCTGAGGGCCGCGGCGCTTCGCTATGATGTCGTGGCAGGCCTCGATGCCGGGAGCTGGCTGCTTGCCGAAGCCGGTCTGCTCCAGGATCGGCGCGCCACAATACACTGGCAGGAGCTGGAGCGGTTTGCCGAGCGTTTTCCCGACATTGATGTCCAGCGCGAGCGATTTATCATAGACGGCGACCGCATTACCTGCGGCGGCGCCATGGCAGCATTCGATCTTGCCAGTGAATTGATTGGTTTGCACTACGGCGAAGCACTGCGCGTTGAAGTCGGCTGGCTGTTCATGCACGAGGGGACTGCGTCCAGCATGCCCGCACCGCTGCCGATGCCAAAAACCGGGCCGGTGCAAAGAGCCGTGCAGCTGATGCAGCAACATCTCGAAGGTCCGCTGCCGGTCGAGGAGATCGCGCGGCGCGTCGGTCAGAACCAGCGGGCGCTGGAGCAGCGGTTCAAGCGGGAACTGGGCGCCACACCGCGCACCGTCTACCGGCGCATGCGGCTGCTTGCCGCCCGCCGGCTTGTGGACGAGACTGAGATCCCGGTCGGCGAGATTGCACTGCGCTGCGGTTATGAGGACCCCAGCGCCATGACGCGGGCATTCCGGATGGAATTCGGGTTGACGCCCCGCGCCATTCGCAGCGTTTCACGATAATTGCTGTTGGCAGCAACCTGCACAACGAAAAGGGCGATACGCACCATGATCGAATTTTACTACGCACCGACCCCCAATGGCTGGAAGGTTGCCATCATGCTGGAAGAATGCGGGCTTGAATACACCACCCATCTGATGAATCTGGGAAAGGGCGTGCAGTTTGATCCTGAATTCCTGAAAATCAGCTCCAATGCAAAAATGCCGGCGATTGTCGATAGGGATGTCGAAGGCGAGCCGGTTTCCGTATTCGAGAGCGGTGCGATCCTGTTTTATCTCGCCCGCAAGACCGGAAAGTTCATGCCGCCGGGGCCGGCCGGTGAGAAGGAAACGCTGGAATGGCTGTTCTGGCAGACCGGCAATCAGGGGCCGATGGCCGGACAACTCAGTCACTTCCAGAACTATGCGCCGGAAGGTCAGGAGTATGGCTTCAAGCGCTATCGTGGCGAGTATGAGCGCAATCTTGCAGTGCTGGAGAACAGGCTGGAGGGGCGCGACTATATTCTCGGTGACTATTCGGTTGCCGATATGATGAGTTTCCCCTGGGTACTGATCGCCAAGCCGTTGGGTGCTTCACTCGAAGGGTTTCCAAACGTGACTGCCTGGCGCGCGCGGATCAAGGAACGCTCGGAAGTGCGCCGTGCGGTCGATCTTCACAAGGACAGCCAGAACCGCGGCGAAAACAACGCGCAGAACAACAATGTCCTGTTCAATCAGAATGCCGAGAACCTCTTGCGGAATAAATCCTAGAGGCTTGTGCGGATTACATCCATTGCGGAGAGCAGGGCGCTGCACATTCTGTCCTTCTTGCCCTCGAAGCGATGCGAGGGAACCGGGATTGAGATGGCATAGATCAGGCCATTGGCGTCCTTGAAGGCTGTGCCGACCGCCGAAATGCCGTCCGTATGCTCGTCGATATCGAATGCAAATCCGGCTTCGCGGATTTGCTCGATCTCGCGTATGACATCCGAAAGCACCCGCCTCGGTTCTTCGTGCGTGCTCAGTTCACGTGCGATGAGAGCAGCGCCAATATCATCGCTAAGCAACGACAGGGCGGCTTTGCCATTGGCCGTGGTCGAGAGCGGAAATGTCTCGCCGACCGCCGAGACTGTGCGCAGCCGGTGCGTTCCGACGACCTGATCCACGAAAACCATATGGTCCTGACGGTAGACCGCGAGATCAACGGTCTCTCCGGTCTCCTTGGCGAGCGCCGTGAGGGTCGGGCGGATAACTTCCGCGATATTGATCCGGCCGGCTTCAGCCAGTGATTGAAGCTCGGGTCCAAGCCGGAAGCCGCCTTCGGCCGATGATGCCATTACAAACCGCTCCGCCTGCAGCGCATTGACAATGCGTTGTACCGTAGAGCGGGGCAGGCCAACCCGTTCCGCAATCTGTCCGAGGCTTAGCCCCTTGTGTTCATTCTTCAGTGTACGCAGAATATCTGCTGCACGAGCGATGACCTGAACACCCTGATTGGATTGCGTTTTTTCTGCGACTTCTACACTCATCTCGTATTCCGCTTGACGATGCCGGTCAGTACAATCGCTTGGAGACTCGACTTTTTCATCTCGTTCTATCACCTGCACTGAATTGTTGCATGAAATCATGTTGACCGCAATACGGTGCACATGTATCATATAACAATACATTAACACTGCATTGGGAGGGCAGTTCATGACGGTGACAATCCGCGGTATCGATTTTCAGGAAAATCTGAACAACGATATGGGCATTGAATTTTTCAACCTGTCTCACCGCTACGGTTTCCAGTGCCCGAACTGGCCCTATTTCCGGGACGTACAGATTGAACGCATGCATTACATGGCCAAATCAGGTGTTCTTTCGCAGACCCTGACGACCACCATGCATGTGACCACGCATATCGACGCGCCCGCCCATGTTGTGCAGGGAACGCCATTCATTGACGAGGTGCCGCTTCCGCACTTTTTCGGATCGGGGCTTGTCGTTTCCATTCCGAAGAAAACATGGGAACCGATCACTGCCGACGATCTGGAAAAGGCCTGCGGACATGCGATCCGCAAGAATGATGTCCTGATCATCAACACCGGCTGGCACAAGCAATACGAAGACGGCGACTATTTCACCCACTGCCCGGGCCTGGTCACTTCAGCCGGCGAGTGGATGGTTGAAAAAGGCATCAAGGTTGTCGGCCACGACACACAGGCCAATGACCATCCTCTGGCGACGGCCATCGGACCGCATCGCAACGGTCCGCTGCATCCGCATCTTCAGGCGGAATACAAGGAGTGGTCCGGCGGCAATGACTGGGAGGACGATTTCCCCGACTGGGAACCGGTCCACAATATCCTCTTCAAGAACGGCATACTCGGCATTGAAAATGTCGGCGGCGATCTCGACGCCGTCACCGGCAAGCGCTGCACCTTTGCCTTCTTCCCGTGGAACTGGGACCGTGGCGATGGCTGCATCATCCGACTGGTGGCGATGATCGATCGCGGCCAAAAATATCGCATCGAGGCAGGCGAGGCGTTCTGATGATTATCAAGCGCTTTGACGAAGCCGAGCCTTATGAAGCGCCGAACCATCAGGCTTGTACGTCCCTCAGACTGGCAGGCTTCTCCGACAATGGCCCGGAAAATTTCTGGGTCGGCTGCTCGCACTTCCTTCCGGGCGGCGGGGCGGGGCCTGATGCCTCGCCTCTGGAGAAGGTCTATGTCGTGCTTTCCGGTGAGCTGACGGTGAAGGCCGAGGGCCGAAGCGAAATCGCCGGCCCGATGGATACCGTCTTTATCCCCGGTGGCGAAGAGCGAGAAATCCGCAACGAAGGCAATGACGTGGTGACCATGATCGTCGCCATGCCCTATCCGCCGGGTGCCGAACCGGGAGGCACAAAATGAGTTCGTTTGGCGATCCCTACTCCATGTTCGATGTGAAGGGCAAAGTTGCCCTGATCACGGGCGCGACCGGCGCTTTCGGCACCGTGGCGGCGAAGACACTGGCCGGCGCCGGCTGCAGTCTCATATTGGCCGCGGGCAACGCGGATAAGCTGACCGAGATCGCGCGGGAGTGCGGAGACCTTGGCGCAGACGTGACAACCGTCAACAGCCGCCCCAACAGCGAGGAAAACTGTCAGGCGATGGTTGATGCGGCAGTTGCTGCTCATGGCCGGCTCGACATTCTTGTTGTTGCGTCCGGCATGAATAAAGTCGCCAAGATCGACGACATGCCGCTGGAGGATTTTGCCGGTGTCATGGACGCCAATGTGACCCAGAGCTGGATGCTGGCAAAGGTCGCAACAAAACAGATGAAGGCGCAGGATGAAGGCGGCAAGATCGTGCTTGTGTCATCCGCCCGTGGTCTTCTTGGTCACCCGAACGGTTACACGGCCTATTGCGCTTCAAAGGCCGCTGTCGACGGCATAACCAAAGCGCTCGGCTGCGAGCTGGGTGAAACCGGCATCACCGTCAACGCCATTGCACCGACCGTATTTCGCTCTCCTTTGACCGCCTGGATGTTCGAGGACACCGAGCAGGCCAAGGCTGTTCGTAAGGGCTTCCTCGCACGGGTTCCGAAAGGGCGGCTCGGTGAACCGGAGGATCTTGCCGGGCCACTCCTGTTTTTGGCCTCCAGAGCATCCGATTTTTACACCGGACATATTCTTTATGCCGATGGCGGATACACAGCAGGATGAAGGCATGAGCGGACCGGTGAACATATCGGTTATCGGCGCCGGGCTGATGGGCCACGGCATTGCCATATCCTTTGCGCGCGCCAGCCATACGGTGAGGGTTTTCGATACGTTGGCTGACAGTCTTGCAACATTGCACGACCGTGCGGCCGCGAGCCTCAAATCGCTGGGTCTTGATGACCGTCAGTGCGCAGACGCGCTGGCTCTCGTGACGCCGGTTGCTGAATTTGCGGATAGTGTTGCTGATGCCGACCTGGTGGTGGAGGCGGCGCCCGAAAATCTTCAGCTCAAGAAACAGATATTCAAGGATCTCGAAGCGGCTGCTCCGGCGGATTGCATTCTGGCGTCGAACACGTCGGTGATTCCGATCACCGGCATTGTCGAAAATCTCGAAAACCGGGATAGGGCGCTCGGAACGCACTGGTGGAACCCGCCGCATATGATCCCGCTGGTCGAGGTCATCCGCACACAGTGGACGTCCGATACAGCAATGCAGCAAGTCATGGACCTCCTGCGGTCGATCGGTAAAACGCCGGTGCGTGTCGAAAAGGATGTTCCCGGTTTCATCGGAAACCGCCTACAGCATGCATTGTGGCGCGAGGCGATCAGCCTTGTCGAAAACGGCATTTGCGATGCTGCTGCCGTCGATACGGTGATCAATTCGAGTTTCGGTCGCCGGCTCTCTGTTCTCGGTCCGCTGGCCAATGCCGATCTGGTCGGGACCGATCTGACGCTGGCCATACACCAGACCGTCCTTGACGATCTCGAGGACAGCGGGAATCCCTCGCCGTACCTGGAAGATTTGGTGGAGGCAGGGCGGCTGGGCATGAAGTCGGGCAGGGGCTTTTACGACTGGACACCGCAGCAGGCCGAGGACCTGCGCACGCGCGTGTCGGAGCATTTGAGGAAGCTTGAATCCATATTGAACTAGTGAGTCAACATGCTGGTTTCGTTGACAAAAATGGGAGGAAGACCATGCAGCTAAAGACAAGAGGCCTAACACGCCGATCCGTGATCAAAGGCGGTGCCGCACTGGTTGCCGCGCCGGCGATCCTGCGCCATACACGAGCCTATGCGGCAAATCCGGTCATCAAGGTCGGGCATGTCAGTCCGCGCACCGGTCCGCTCGCCGGATTTGCCGAGGCCGATGATTTTGTTCTGGCCGGCATCCGTGCCGCTTTTGCCAACGGTCTCCAGAACAACGGCAAGGACTATTCCGTCGAGATCATATCAAAGGATTCTCAGTCGAACCCGAACCGCGCGGCGGAAGTTGCTGCGGACCTGATCCTTGGTGAGGAAGTCGACATCATCGTTGCCGCCTCGACACCGGACACCGTCAACCCGGTCGCCGATCAGGCCGAGGTCAACGAGGTGCCGTGCATCACCACTGACTGCCCCTGGCAGCCCTATTTCTTCGGCCGTAACGGCAATCCTGCCACCGGTTTCGAGTACACCTATCATTTCTTCTGGGGGCTTGAAGACGTGATCGCCGCCTTCCTCGACCTGTGGGGTTCGAGCGGCGTGAAGAAAACCGTTGGCGGACTGTTTCCCAACGATGCCGACGGCAACGCCTGGGGGCATCCGGAACTCGGCTTTCCCAAGCCGCTGAAGGAAGCCGGCTATACGCTTGTCGATCCGGGCCGCTACCAGCCTTTGACGGACGATTTTTCCGCTCAGATTTCGGCGTTCAAGGAAGCCGGCTGCGAGATTGTGACCGGCAACATGATCCCGCCGGACTTTGCCAATTTCTGGTCGCAAGCCGCGCAACAGGGTTTCCAGCCCAAGATCGTGACCATCGGCAAGGCGCTGTTGTTCCCGTCCGTGATTGAATCGCTCGGCGCACGCGGCGATGGCCTGTCGTCGGAAATCTGGTGGTCGCCGAACCACCCGTTCTCATCCAGCCTGACGGATCAGACGGCGCGCGCACTTGCCGAAGGATACTCAGAAGACACCAAGCGACCATGGACCCAGCCGATCGGCTTCAAACACGCACTCTTCGAAGTGACCGCCGATGTCATCCGCCGCTCGGCCGATCTCGACGACAATATGGCGATTGTCGATGCGATCAAGACAACCGACATCAACACCATCGTCGGATCGGTGAACTGGAGCGTCGGGCCGGTCAAGAATGTCACCAAGACCCCGCTGGTCGCTGGCCAGTGGCAGGGTGGCGAAGGCAATTTCGACCTGGTGATCACGGCCAATGACACCGCGCCGGAAATACCGCTCGGTGGCGAGTTGCTGCTTCTTTCCTGAAGCGCGACTGGGCACATGCCCCCGGGCAAGTATCCGGACAGGCAACGACCATAGCGGACCGCCTGTCCGGATTGCCATGCCTCTTTTGCGAGGCGATCAACGAATATGCGAGCATCCATGACCGCCGTTCTGGAATTGAAAGACTTGAGCAAATCCTACGGAGCGATCGTCGTGGCCGATCAGCTGAGCTATACGCTGAATGACGGCGAGGCTCTCGGCGTGATCGGTCCGAATGGTGCAGGCAAGACATCGATGTTCAACTTCATTACCGGCACAGTTCGCCCGGCATCAGGCGAGGTCTTTTACAAGGGACAGTCGATCACCACGCTTTCGGCCGCCAAAAGGTGCCGCGCGGGCATAGCCCGGTCATTCCAGATCCCGCAGCCGTTTGGCGGCATGAGTGTTTTTGAAAATGTTCTTGTTGCCGCGACGCAAGGGGCGGCAGAATCCGGACACAGGGCAAATGAATTGTGCCTGGATAACCTTGAGCGGACCGGCCTGATGGAGCGGGCGAACGCGCCCGCCGCCGGCCTGACACTGCTTGAGCGCAAGCAGCTGGAACTTGCACGTGCCCTTGGCGCAAAGCCTTCACTGCTGCTGCTCGACGAGATTGCCGGCGGTCTGACCGAGCAGGAGTGCCAGTCGCTCATTGCCACGATCAACGATGTGCGGGCTTCGGGTGTTTCGATCATCTGGATCGAACACGTGGTTCATGCGCTGCTCGCCGTTGTGGACCGACTCATTGTCATCGATTTCGGCAGGAAAATTGCCGAGGGCCAGCCCGACAAGATCATGGCGAGCCGCGAGGTTCAGGAAATCTATCTGGGGATTGAAGCAGGTGTCTGACGTCATCCTCGAGATAGATGGTCTCGACAGTTTCTACGGTGATTTCCAAGCCCTTTTTGGCGTGTCGATGCAGATCAACAAGGGCGAGATCATCGCGGTGATCGGTGCCAACGGTGCCGGCAAAAGCACGCTGATGCGCTCCGTTACCGGATTGCTGACCAACAAACCAGAGATGGTCCGCTTTGGCGGCACCTCTATCGGCGGGCTTCGCGCCGATCAGATTGCCGCAATGGGCATCGCGATGGTGCCTGAAGGCCGGCAGCTCTTTCCATCGTTGTCGGTAGAGGAAAACCTGATCGTCGGCGGCCAATCGGGCCGGTCCGGCGATTGGTCGCTCGACGGCGTCTACGAACTGTTTCCTGTCCTCGCCGAGCGTCGCAATCAGGCTTCGACATCGCTTTCCGGCGGCCAGCAACAGATGGTGGCGATCGGCAGGGCGCTGATGTCCAATCCCGATTTGCTGCTCTTCGACGAGATCAGCCTCGGCCTGGCGCCAATCATCATCAAATCCATCTACGAGGCGCTGCCCGGTGTCATCGGCACCGGCATGAGCGCCATTGTGGTCGAGCAGGACATCACCAGGGCCATGGACATTTCGGATCGGGTGTACTGCCTGCAGGAGGGGCGGGTGTCGCTCGAAGGCAAGTCGGACGCGGTTTCGCGCGACGACATCAGCAAAGCTTATTTCGGGGTCTGACGCATGGATTGGGTCAACGCGGTCATACAGGGAATATTGCTCGGCGGGCTCTACGCGCTGTTTGCGGCGGGCCTGTCTTTGATTTTCGGGGTCATGCGTCTCGTCAATATTGCCCATGGCGATCTGATCGTGCTTGCGGCGTTTCTTGGCCTGACGGTGACGACGACGCTGGGAATTAATCCACTGCTGTCGATCGCAATTGTAGCGCCGTTCATGGGACTGCTCGGTTACGGGCTGCAGCGACTGGTGCTGAACCGTACGCTTGGCGACGATATCCTGCCGCCATTGCTGGTGACGTTCGGATTGTCCGTCATTATTCAAAACGGCCTCCTCGAACTTTACAGCGCCGATCCGCAAAAGATGAGCGCCGGTGCGATAGAAACCGCCAGTGTCGGCCTGCCGGGCGGACTGAACATCGGTGTTCTGCCCATGCTCATGTTCGCGACCGCAGTCGTCGTCATCGGCGTGCTCCAGTGGATCTTCTACCGCTCGGCTTGGGGCAGGGCATTTAGGGCAACCTCCGATAACCAGGACATCGCCCAGCTTATGGGTCTGAACAAGAGCCACGTTTTCGGTCTGGCCATGGCGCTGGCGCTCGTTGTCGTCGCCATTGCCGGCATATTCCTCGGCGTGCGCACCAGCTTCGATCCTTCCGCCGGGCCGGGCAGGCTGATCTTCGGTTTCGAGGCGGTGATCATCGGCGGGCTCGGCAACCTCTGGGGCACGCTCGTCGGTGGCATCATTCTTGGCGTGTGCCAGAATATCGGCGCCCAGATCAATCCCGGCTGGCAGCTTCTGGCCGGCCACATTGCATTTCTGGTCATTTTGGCCATTCGCCCGCGCGGCCTGTTTCCGAGGATCGACGGATGAGCGCCACAGCAAATTACACCGTCGTCCGGTTTTCCACGCCAAGTCGCATTGCCGCGGTTGCCGCGATCGTCATTCTGATTGTGCTTGCCTGCGCCCCATTGTGGGCGGGCAGGGCGGACATGCGTCTTTTGAGCGAATTGTTTCTCTATATGGCGCTTGCCAGCCTGTGGAACCTTCTCGCGGGATATGCGGGTCTTGTATCCGTCGGTCAGCAGGCCTTTGTCGGCTTCGGCGGCTATTGTCTGTTTGGGCTGACCATTTTCTTTGGCCTGTCGCCGCTGGCTGCCGTTCCGATAGCCGGCCTCGCCGGGGCACTTGTCTCTGTTCCGGTGGCCGTTCTGATCTTCCGGCTGCGCGGCGCCTATTTCGCCATCGGCACATGGGTCATCGCCGAGGTGTTCCGATTGACGGCGGCGCAGGTCTCGTCACTCGGCGGTGGATCCGGAACCAGCCTGCCGGTTGCGATTGTGAAATCCATTGCCGATAGCCGTGCCATGCGCGAGGCGACGACCTACTGGATGGCGCTCGGTATTGTCCTCCTGGTGCTTGTGCTGGTTTGTGTTCTTTTGCGGTCGCGTCGCGGCATCGCGCTGACGGCCATTCGCGACAATGAGCTGGCATCGCAAAGCCTCGGCATCGATATCTGGCGCGCCAAGTTCTTCGTCTATGTGATCACTGGCGGACTGACCGCTGCCGTAGGCGCACTGATCTTTTTGCAAAAACTGCGCATCTCTCCGGATGCGGCCTTCAGCGTCAATGACTGGACCGCCTTTGTCATCTTCATTGTCGTGATTGGCGGTATCGGAACCATCGAGGGACCGATCATCGGCACTATCATATTTTTCCTGCTGCGCGAGACGCTGGCCGACCTTGGTGCGCTCTACCTGATGATCCTCGGTCTCGTCGCCATTGTCATCATGCTGCGCGCACCGAAGGGCATCTGGGGTTTTGTACGGCAAAAGACCGGTTTCGATCTCTTCGCCCTGTCGCGTCGTGTCATTGCGACGCACCCGGATCGGCGCGGCAACAATACGGATAACAAGGAGAATGCGCATGAGCCGCAGGCAACGTAAAACCATCATCACCTGCGCCGTCACCGGAGCCATCCATACGCCGACTATGTCCGACGCCCTGCCATTCCGTCCGGAAGACATTGCCGACCAGGCGTTGGCATCGGCCGAAGCCGGCGCGTCCATCCTGCACCTTCACGCCCGCAATCCCGACAATGGCGCGGTGTCGATCGATCCTGAACATTTCAAGCGTTTTCTGCCGGTGATCAAGCAGGCGACCAATGCGGTCATCAACGTTTCCACCGGCGGCAGCCTTACAAACACAATGGAAGAGCGCATTGCGCCGGCCAAGTGGGCATCGCCTGAAATGTGTTCCCTCAATATGGGCTCGATGAACTTTTCGATGCATCCGCTGGCCGACAAATATGACGATTGGAAGTTTGACTGGGAAGAGGACTATCTGCGCAATTCAGACGGCTATATATTCCGCAACACTTTTCGCGATATTGCCTATGTGGCAGAGCAGCTCGGACAGGAGCACGGTGTAAAATTCGAACACGAATGTTACGATGTCGGGCATCTCTATAACCTCAAATTCTGCATGGATACCGGCCTCTTCAAGCCGCCTGTCTTCATTCAGTTCGTCTTCGGTATTCTCGGTGGTATCGGACCCGATATCGACAATCTGATTTTCATGAAGCGGACTGCCGACAGATTGTTCGGCGACAACTACCAATGGTCTGTGCTTGGCGCCGGCGCGGCCCAGATGCCGTTTGCGACGACTGCGACGCAGCTCGGCGGCAATGTGCGGGTCGGGCTCGAAGACAGCCTGATGATCGGTCGCGGCAAACTGGCGAAATCCAACGCCGAGCAGGTTTCGAAAATCCGCCGTCTCGTTGAGGAACTGGGCTGCGAAGTGGCAACGCCGGATGAAGCGCGCGAGATGCTCAATCTTAAGGGAGCTGACCGCACGACGTTCTAGATTTGAAGAATTTCAAAGGGTGAAGCGACACAGCAGGGAGCTCAACCTGTGGCAGCTGGTTCTGTCGGTCGCGCTCATGGCCGCAGTGATAGGCGTGATATTCAAATCGACAGGCATCCTGCCGCTGCTTACGCTTGTATTCCTGCCGGCACTCTAAGCGTATGGCGTCGATATGATCCGGTTCGGGATTGTCGTTACACAGAGTTGGCGCAGATATTCCTGGGTATCACACTGTTTATCTTTGCCACGACCGCGGGGCTTGTGCTGGTGATTTCTATCCCCGATATTGCAACGATTCCGCCAGCGATGATGCGATGAGGCCTCCATGTCGAATATCAAGAATATCCTTTTCATTATGGCCGACCAGCTGCGCTGGGACTATCTGTCCTGCTATGGTCATCCACATCTCGAAACGCCGAACATAGATGCACTGGCCGAGCGCGGGGTCCGGTTCGACCGGGCGTTTGTCCAGTCGCCCGTTTGCGGGCCTTCCCGGGCGTCCTGCTATACCGGCCGGACCGTTTTCAGCCATGGAGCCACATGGAACCGCGTACCGCTGCCGATCGGTGAACTGACACTCGGCGACTATCTGCGTCCGGTGGGCGTGCGCACCGCCGTCGTTGGCAAGACCCATATGGTACCCGACGCCGAGGGCATGGCCCGTCTTGGACTCAATCGGGATACCGAGATCGGCATGATCGTATCCGAACCCGGCTTCGAGCCCTATGAGCGCGATGATGGATTGCATCCAACGACGCTCTTCAAGCGCAGGGGTGGCAAGCTTGCCTATAATGACTGGCTGCGCTCCAAGGGCTATGAAGGGGAAAACCCCTGGAACGACTATGCCAATTCTGCCGAGGGTCCGGACGGTGAAGTCCTGTCGGGCTGGTATCTTCGAAATTCCACCCTGCCGGCCCGCGTAAAGGAAGAACATTCCGAAACCGCCTATATGACGGACCGCGCACTCGAATTCATCGAGGAAAGCGGCGAGCGGCCATGGTGCCTGCACCTGTCCTATATAAAGCCGCACTGGCCCTATATGGCACCTGCGCCCTATCACAACATGTACGGCTCAAACACGTTCCTTCCGGTTCAGCGGGATCCTGGCGAGAAGGTGGATCCGAATCCGGTCTTTGGCGCATTCATGGATATGGAAGTAAGCCGGAGTTTTTCAGAGCCGGAAGTCCGTAACACCGTCATGCCGGCCTATATGGGGCTGATCAAACAGATCGACGATCATCTGGGGCGGGTCTTTGCCTATCTTGAGGAGACCGGAAAAGCCGAAGAAACGATGATCGTCTTCACCTCCGATCACGGCGACTATCTGGGTGATCACTGGTTGGGCGAAAAGGAACTGTTCCACGACGTGTCGGTGCGCGTGCCGTTGATAATCGTCGACCCGCGTTCTTCGGCGGACAGCACCAGGGGAACGACATCCGATGCCATGGTGGAAACCATCGATCTTGTCCCAACCTTCCTCGAAGCGGCCGGAGCACCGCTGCCGGACCATCGTCTGGAAGGCATGTCGCTTTCGGGGATACTGGAGGGTAGCACGCCGCAAAACTGGCGCGATGCTGTTTTCTCTGAAATAGACTACGCCTTTTACCAGGCGCGCAGGACGCTGGACGTGGGTGTTGATGATGCGCGGGGCTATATGATCCGAACGGACCGCTGGAAATACGTCCATTTCAAAGGGCTGTCGCCACAGCTCTTCGACCTGCAGGCCGATCCCGAGGAGTTCCACGACCTGGGACGCTCGGCTGACCACCGGCAGGTCAGAGCTGATATGAAGGAGCGGCTGTTCGATCGGCTTATCGACCGGAAAAACAGGGTTACCATGACGAAAGAAGGCGTGGCGGCTGTGCGAATCGATGAAAACGGGGGCGGCATAATCATTGGTAAATGGTAGCAGTATAGATGGCGGCCGTTGATGTTTCCGGCAAACCTGATAGTCAGTTTGGCACGAAGCTCCCACTAATAGCGGCCAATTGAGAAATGCTTATTCGGTTGGATGATTTGCGCGGTCCGGAGATCGCAGATCTGTTGCAGGTCCACCTGGACTTCATGGCGACACTTTCTCCGCCGGAGAGCAGACATGCCCTTGATCTCGAAGGTATACGCACGTCTGACGTAACGTTCTGGACCGCATGGGGCGACGGCACTCTTCTGGGTTGCGGTGCGCTCAAGGAACTGACAGCAGAACACGGCGAAATCAAATCCATGCATACAGCAAAAGCGGCTCGCGGGCAGGGCGTCGCTGCTGCCATTCTGGAAACGATCCCTGCCGAAGCCGGAGAAAGAAACTACCGACGGCTCAGTCTTGAGACAGGTTCGATGGCGGGTTTCAGGCCCGCCCATAAATTATATGAACGGTATGGATTTCTGGATTGTCCACCCTTTGGCGAATATGTCGAGGATCCCAACAGCGTCTTTATGACGCTGGAGATCAGATAAATCTTCCGCACCTTGTGCGACAGATGATCCAGTTCATTCTTGCTTGTTCGAAAAACGCGGCTTCATCGCGTGATAGGCTTCCAGCGCGCCGGTAATGATGGCACTGCGGTCGGCCCGATAATTGTCTGGCGTGCCCGGCGGTGCATCTGTTTTCGGATCGAATTCCGCGCCCCATGAACCCAGTTCCAGCACAACGCCCATCAGCGCTTCGCCCTTTGCCGTTGCCAGATAGACAAATTGTCTGCCATCGTCCGGATCCCTGATCTTTTTTATGATGCCCAGCGAAGCAAGCCTGGTCAGGCGCTCGCTGAGTATGTTGGAAGCGATGTTTTCCTCAGCGCCCATGAGGTCGCGAAAACGGAATTTTCCATTGAGCAGGATGTCGCGCATGACAATGAGACTCCATCGGTCGCCCACCGCTTCAAGTGCATAATTGACAGGGCAGTGGGACCGCTGGGGTATGTCTTTGTGGACCATGTGGTGCGTTATTCCGATTTCGATTGCATGTTGCAAGTGAATATAGTTTACTTGTGAAATGCAAGTTAAAAATGGGAGCCACCGTGTCAGATGCGAAAAATCAAGGACGCTTAACCAGCGGCTGCGCCTGCGGTGCAGTCCGCTACGAGACTGCCAGTGACTTTGAATTCTCCTTTCAATGCCACTGCCGCAAGTGTCAACGCGCAACCGGGACGGGTCATGCCCCCGCCTTTGCGGTGGATATTTCTGACACGCGCCTTGAGGGATCAATCAGATATTATGCGCATGCAGCAGACAGCGGCGCCCGCACAAATACCGGTTTCTGCCCCGAATGCGGTTCACCCATTGTCTCGAGCACCGAACGGTTTCCCGACCGAATTTACCTGCTGGCTGCCACCCTGGACGACGCGTCCGTCTTCAAGCCCCAATTCGCCGTCTTCGCAAATGAAGCCCAACCATGGGACAGGGCTCCGGGAAATCTTGAAGCATAGTTTATTACTCTCCGCAGCCATAGGCGGGAATGTCCCGGACTTCATACGATCGCAGCTGTAGTTGCGGCAAGGATAAACGCAAGCCCAACTATCAATGCCTGTCCGAATACACCGTCGACCCTGTTTGCCATGCGATGCAATTCCCGTCTGGTTCGAGCCAATAATTTCCGCAATCTCAGCTCCTGTAACGATCAAGCGCCCCAACCCGGTTCAGGCAGCGCGATCAGGTCGAAAATATGTCGGTAGGCAATATGCCGCAGGGCCTTGGTGCAAAGGTTTCGGGTTGCGGATTTGTCCATTCAGCCAGCGGCACAGTTGCAAATGTTTGCGGCCTGCACGACACTGACAGCCCGGCTGCTTCGCGGTTGCCGGTCTGTCCACCAAGGGAACGACACATGCTCAATCAGGGCTGGCAAAATGCCTTTACCGCTTCAATGCTGGCGTTGCTGATTTTTGTCGTCATTCCGAAGGCCTGCGGTGGTGAAGTTGACGAGGATCTGGCGGAAACGGCCGAGTGTTTTATCCTGTGGGATGGCCGCGAATACGCAATTGATTGTTCTGCCGATGAGGCGGCGCAAAATGAAGACGACGGCACGGACCCGGCTGAGCTGTAAATCTCCTTAACCGATACCGTGGCGATGGTGATAATTCTGATATGCCGTATATGGCTTTTATTGACAGCCGGTGTACGTCCGAAAGGAGGTTTAATTAGATGGGCGAGATCCACGAAGGCGGGTGCGTGTGCGGGAGTGTTCGGTATCGCGCCAAAGGCCTGCCAAAAAGGGTGAGTGCCTGCTCGTGCGAATGGTGCAGAAAACGCACCGGCAGTGCGCTTGGGATTTCGGTCTATTTTGACGATGAAAACGTCGAATTACTGCAGGGCAAGCTAAAAACCTACCGGCTGATATCCGACGCCGGCCGTTGGATTGACAGCCAGTTCTGTGAAAAATGCGGAACCGCCCTCACATGGACACTCGAATTCCGGCCCGGTCATCGTGGTCTCGCCGGTGGAACGTTCGACAAACCGCAATCGTGGTTCAAACCCGAGCGCTATGTTTTTGCGCGCACAAAGCCGGACTGGCTCGAGGCACCTGAAGGCGTCACTATATTCGAGGCGATGCCCGGGTCGGCCAAAGAGTAGGACGTCAGCCACCGACCGTGCCGAGGAGCAGCATGGTTCGCGGGCCGAATTCCTGCCGCCAGTCACTGACGACACGGCTCAACGCTTCCGGGTTCCATCCCTCAAGACCCCACAATGCATCGTTTCGTTCAACATCTTCAGACCAGCGTTGCATCATGGCCCTGGCATTTCCCGGATCGCTTACACCCGACAGATCCACCAGAAGAACCGATGCGCCGCTGACGCCCTTGTCTGAAGGGGGTGACCAGGCGAGAAGATAGGGTCCGCTATTGTCAAGTATCCAGCCCGTTCGTTCTGATTCTGCGATAGCCTCCTGACCGGCCACCGCGCCATAGCGCTCGACTGCATCCTCACATCTTTTCGCACCGGATGCTGAATTCAACGCGTCGGCATGTGCTGTAGATGCAATTGGCCAGACGGTCACCATTCCAGGTGTTTCCTCCGCCGAGTGTTTTGTTGCCAGAGAAGCCGCAAATGCATCGCAAATCATCACCAGCCGGTCGCGGTCTGCTGCCGGGGTATCCTTGCGGACGGCGACGACACCGTAGCCGTTGTAGTCGGAGGGCTCAATCTGGTCGGGTCCTGCAAATATTCTCGCCACATCTTTCGGACCATCAGGAGCCGTGCGGCTGCCTTCAACGACCACGGTCAGGGATTCGGTTTCTTTTTCAACAGGTTCGGATTTCACGATTGTTTCAACCGCTGTTCCCGTGTCCTTGTCGATTTCTACCGTATCGACCGTCTTTTCGGTCCGCTCAATAATCTCGACCTGTTCGACGCTAAGGCCAGTCTCTTTATCGACCTCGACCCGGTCTATCACCCGTTCCGTGGTCTCGACAGTTTCCGTGCGTTCGACGATCCGTTTGGACGTTTCAACCACATCCGTCGTCTCAACGGTGCTGACGGGTTTTTCCGCTACCATAATGGTTTCTTCGACGATCTTGCGCGGTGAAGGAGCCGGAACAGGCGCCGGTTTGTCCTCTGCTACGGGAGCCTGCTCAACGACCTCATTCGGACTTATCGTCGGAACCGGTGGATCCGAGGGCAGATCGGTGACCTGTTCGGGTGCTGTCGATGCGGCATCGGAAGGGCTTGTCCCAGCCGCTTCAACCGATTGGCTTGCGCCGGTCTGTGTCGGCGTAATCAGAGCAGACAGATCCGGACCATCGACGGCCTGTGCCGACGGTCCATTGCCGCATCCTGCCAGGGCGATGGCCGCGGCAAATGCCGAAACAAGATAAAATCCCGCCTTGGGAGTATGAGCTAATGAATTGTATTTGATTGTGTATTCATCTGCAGAACGCCGTTTCAATGAACGGCTGTGTATTCGTGGCAACTGCAATCTTGTTGGCGCAATCGGTAGTATGTTTTTCATGCTGACGACTCTTTATCCAAATGAGTTTCGGCAGCGGGCAAAATGGTCGGGCAATGTACGGCGGTTGAGCAATGCGCAAACGCCCTTTTTGCTGCCAGGCTCAAATGGCAATGTAAAAGGATTGCGCGGCGAAGTAATCGCGGACAGGCAATTTGGCGAACAATTTTAATTTCAGCGATTAACAGGAGGATGGAACAATGGGACGACAAAACGGTCTGGCAGTCGGATTGGCGCTGATTTTTGCAACGGGAATTGCCGCGGTATTGCCGGCACAGGCCGCCAGTTTCAACTGCTCAGAGGCATCGACCGAGGATGAAAAAGCCGTCTGTTCAAATGCCGACCTTTCGGCGCTTGATTCAGAAATGGCGGGTCTTTGGTATGGCTATAAGGCGATGCCGCTGCTGATGGGCGCCAGCGGCAACCGTCAGGACGAGGCACAGGCGTTCCTCAAGTCGCGCGCATCCTGTGGTTCCGACACAGCCTGTCTGACAAAGCTGTACAGCGCGCGCATCGCAACGCTCAAACAGAATATCGATTGGGCGGTCAAGAATTATTGCAACAACTAGGCCAATCCCCGCTCCAGGGAAGTTGCCGGCTAGTATTGAAGCTTCAGCCCTTTGAGAAGAGCAAGGGCCGGAACGTCGTTTTGCCCGTCTATGGTCAATAGCAGGTCGACCTTTTTGTTTTTGCTTGAAGGATTGCCGAGAACAGCCAAACCTTCCAGCTTTTCATCCGCATAGGGGCCGCCCAGACGAACAATTTCGATCGGATCTGCTTGTGAAGCGGGGTCCCAAATCCAGATTCGAGGAACCAATGGACGTTTCCCGGCCACATTTGGCAGGCGAGCACCGCCTGGAACCGCTGCACACCGTTCCTTTATGTCTTTGAGGCGGGATGCGCTTGAAGGAGCTGAGACACCGGCATCTGCGGTTGCGATAAGCAGGCGATCGCCAAGTGTTTCCAGGGCCCGGATGCCCGTGTTCCTGATTGGCTTGCCACTGGCATTCCTGAAGGTCAGTGAATGAAGTTTTGTCGGTTCCACATCGGATTTGCGTTTAGCTGCCAGAACAGTCTCTGATGACTGGATGATATAGGCACGGCCATTTATGAGATCAGCGGGACTGCGCAACCCAAAAAACAGTTGGTCACCGATGACCGTCAATCCTTCGATATTGACACCGCCACATTGCAGCGGCAGTTCCAATAACGGTGCGATGACGGCATGGCCCACAAACATCTGCTTCAACAAGGATCTTTTGGATTGCACCGTCAGGCTGCCGGTTAGCGGCTTTCCGGATTTTCCGAGCGAAAACCGGGCAAGAAACCAGCGGTCGTTTGCGCGCTTTCCACTCCTGCTTCGATTGCCCATGGAGCCGCTGACGAAGATATCGCGACCCTTGCGCGCAATGGCTTCAAGATCAACTTCCTTGCAATTCTTTGTCTGTGTAATATCGGTGCAGCGATCGCCAAACATAAGTCCGTATGTGCGGCCCGCGCGGTAGGAAGGCGAGGTTCCGCCGAGGTTCAATTTGATGCTTTGCATGGCGATCATTTCGTCGGCAATCAAAATGCAGCTTCCATCGTCAAAGCAGGTAGCTCCGCTGACATTTGTGCCGGCCTTGGCATCTGGGTCATAGGCTTCAAAGATTGATTTTCCCTTTGGCATGACCGCAATTGGCTCCCCCGCCAGCGATGGGGCTGCGGTTGCCAATGTGGCGCCTATCACAACGGATGCCAGGACATGCGGCATTTCAGACGCCTTTCGTACTGCTTGCCAGTTGGTGTTTCCACGGTCGCAAAACCAGGTCAATCGATCAAGACCAACCCAAGCAAGTCAGTTCGCAGTGAGAAAGTCCAGAACAACCTGATTGAAACGGGATGGATTTTCGAGGAACATGAAATGGCTGCCGCGCTCGGATTCCGAAATCAGCTTGAACTGAGCGCCGGCTATCTGCTCCGCCATCCAGATCTGCGAGGAAGTTGGAACCTGGCTGGCCTCGCCGCTGATGACAAGGGTTGGCTGTCTGATGGTCGGAATGGTAAGACGCCAGTCCTGAAGGCAGTTGTCTTCAAGCAGAACTGCAGCATGGTCGCGGGGCAGTTTCAGATTTTCAGTGGCAAGATCCAGGAGTGTATTTTCGTCAATCGCCGATGTGACCATCGGGCGGATGATTTCGGCGTGGAGCGCCGGCGTAGTGGCCTTGAGTACCGATGACCTGAAATTGGCGAGATCGTCCAGCGACGCAAGCAAGGTACCGGCGTTTTGGCACTCTGTTTGTGTCCAGTTGGCACGAGCGAGCACGGCCGGCGGTTCATCGACCAGAACTAGATTTTGAGGCGCTCTTTGGTCAGCAAACAGCGTGATATAAGCAAAGATAACAGATACATCCATCGAGTGGCCAAGAAGGTCGAATTCATCGATTTCAAGCGCATCGATCATATCGAGCAGATCCTGCGCAAACCGAAATTTCCGGTAGCCGGATTGCGGTTTTTCGGATTCGCCATGGCCTCTCAGATCGACTGCGATCGCTGTCCGCAATGCACCGAACTCTTTCAGCTGATGCGTGAAGCCATTTGCGGTCTGGGACCAGCCAGGAAGCATGATGAGTGGTCTGCCGATACCATGCTGCAGATAGCTCAGTGTAATTCCATCGCTGGTTCTGAATGAATTTCTTTGAATGGACATGATGCGATATTGAGCGGTGCCTGGTGTGACTTCAACCCCGGTTTGCAGGATTGGCTGCGGACAACCGGCAATGCATGCCCCACATCAAAAGGACGATGTCAGTCGATTGATACGGCCTTCAAATAGTCCGCTAGCGCGAGGTTGTCCATTTCAAGCTCGAGATAAACCAGACCTCGGTTGATAAAGTACTCAGAATCATTCGGGTAGAGTTCAATAGCCCGCGAATAGTCTTCAATTGCGCTCTGAAATTCGCCCAGACCGGAGAGGATATTGCCGCGATAAGAAAACGAGTCAGAGTAACCTGGATCGATCTCAATCGCCTTTCTGAGGTCTTTGAATGCCGTTTGTATCTGCCCCGACCGCCATTCTGCCTCGGCACGATGTACATATGCCTCCGCCTGATCTGGTGCGATTTGGATGGCAGTGTCTAGTTCAGCAAGAGCCTCCGGATATCGTCCCAATCAAATGTAATACTGTCCGAAAAGCACGTGAGCGCGCGGATGGTTTTCATCGCGCGCGATTGCCCGCCTGAAGGTCCGTATGGCTGCGTCGCTTTTTCCAGTTTCGAAAAGAACATAGGCCAAATCGGCGTAGGAATCCGCTTTCCCCGCAAGCCGCTGGATGGCAGTCTGATATTCCACGAAGGCCGGCTTGTAGTTTTCCAATCGCATTTGGACAGACAAGAGGTCTAATATGGTCGGGTGTAGGTCAACAACTGCTATCGATATTGCCTTTTCGTAATCTGCAATTGCGCTTTCGATGGGCCCGGCCTCGATGAAGGCGTCTCCGCGGCCGACGTACAAATCCAAATCATCGGGGCTGAGTACAATAGCCTTGTTGTAAGCCGCCACCGCTTCCATCGGGCGACCGGTTCGCAAGAGGCAATTCCCCAAATTAGCGAAACTGTCGGGATCGTCCGAAAGCAGTTTGGCTGACATTTCGAAATCCGGAATGGCCAAATCGCATTTATCCTCATTCTGTAGCATGAGGCCACGGTTGTAGTAGGCAATTCCGTATTCGGGACTGAGACTGATTGTTTTCCCGAAGTCATTTGTGGCGCGCCCGTATTCTTCCATCCGTTCATAGAGCAGGCCCCGGGCAAGATAGATTTCCGGGTCGGAATCATCCAACTCCAAAGCGCTCTCGTAATCCTTCATTGCCGCATCAAAATTTCCCTGCGCCTGATGAGTATTTCCCCGGTTGACCAGAACCAAACCGTCATTCGGGTCGATCTCCAGCGACTGGTTGTAGGCTTCCAGCGCACGGACATGGTCATTCAATGCTTGGAAGGTGTTTCCAAGATTGTTTAATGCGCCATCCATTTCCGGGTCCAATTGCGTTGCCGCTTCATAGTCCCGCGCAGCGTCGGTATAGCGGTTCAATTCGAAATTGGTGAGCCCGCGCCAAAATAAATAGTCGGCTTCATCCGGATCTATCTCGATTGCACGATTGAAATCCGAGAGCGCTTTCTTCGGTCGGTCCAACTCAAAGTAGGCAGTGGCACGAATGTGATAATAAAATGCGTCATCCGGATTGATTTGGATTGCCCGGTCGTAGTCTTGAAATGCAGCGTCTATCTGGCCGGTTTTCAGCAGTGCATTGCCGCGATTGACAATTGACGGATCGTATTCCGGGTCTTGACCGATGGCGATTTTGTAGTTGTCGATCGCCTGCTCATAGTCGCCGTTCTGAAAATGACAAAGTCCCCTGAGATTAAATGCCCTTGTGTCAAGCGGGTTGAGCTGTATTGCCTTGCTTGGATCAGTTACGGCTTCGTCGTATTTTCCCAAATTGTAGTAGGCGTCGCCACGGCGGTGAAAGGTCTCGAAATCGTGAGGCAGCATCTCGGCCGCCTTGTCGAAATCCGAAACCGCCAGTTCATATTTGTGCTTGTAGAAGTAAGCCAACCTCGATTGTAATAGGCGTAGGCATGTAAACGTTCGAGCTCGATCGCCTGCGTGTAATCTTCGATCGCCGCGTCATATTCGGACCGGTCGAGATAGTAGTTGCCTCGCTCATTGAAGTCGTTCGCTGTTACCGGATGCAAAACAAAGGCATGGTTTTCACCCTTGCTTTCACGGGCGGGCGGCTGTGTGTAGTTTGCCGGTTTTGGGCTTTATGTTTATCGAACGCTTCAAACGAACGGCAGTGCCGGCAGTCTTCGCCTTTCGTGCCGTTCTGAACCGGAAACGGAGGCAAAACCATCAACGCATTCGCCGTGCTGATTGCTGCAATACTGCATGTCAGAATCAGTAATAGGCGAATGATGGTTTTTTGGAACAATGCAAATCTCGTTGACTGAACGGTCTATGCCAATTTTCGCAAAAGTGTTCCCCGGTCCTGGTCGGGATGATGGAAAAAATACACACCCAGTACCGAAGAGGCGGCAAGAATCGACAACAGCCAGAAGGCCGGTTGAAACGATCCAGTCAGATCCAGTGTATACCCGGTTATGACCGGCGCCAGAAACCCGGCTGCAGCGAACCAAACGGTCATGATGCCCATTGCGGTGCCGGCAACTTTCGGCACAAGATCTGTGACTACCGCATAATAGGCTGCATTCGCCGCCATGGAAGCGCCGACAGCCAGCGTGATCGAGGCAATTGCCACGTACAGATTATCAAAAATGGATGCGGGGATAATTGCGATCGCCGCAAAAAGCTGCGTTCCCGCGATCTGATAACTGCATGCTTTGCGCAGGCTTTTGGTTCGCTTGAGTATGGCGTCCGACCAGCGTCCGAAAGCAAACAGCATTACGGCTGCCACCGCCCATGGCAAAAAGGCAAAATACCCGACTTGCGACAGATTAAGATCAAAGGATTTGCGCAAGAATTCGGGCATCCAGTTCATAAAGAAGAACATGAAATACCCGAACACGAAATAGGCCCAGTAATTTGCGCGAAGGGTCGGATTCGTAAGCAGTACTTTCCATTCAGCGGATGTCGGCATGTGCCGCTCCGTTTGCGCACCCGCATTTCTTTGACTTGCCTCAATGAACAACCGTTCCTGATTGGTTATCAGGCTGGATTGCGCCGGCTCGTCGGCGAAGAAAATCAGCCAGAATGGCAGCCAAATAAGACCACACACACACAGTGTGTAGAACATCGCGCGCCAGCCAAAGGATTCGATCAGTGCCGATACCAGCGGCGAACCGATGGCAAGTGCAATGGGAACCGCTACCAGCGCTCCGCCCAGAGCAGTTGCGCGTTCTTCTGGCGGCAGCCATTTGGTGATCGCGCCGGTCATTGTCGGGAAACTCGGTCCTTCCGCCAGACCCAAAACGGTGCGCGCAGCGTACAGCATCACGAAACCTGTCGCCGCGCCGGTCCAACCGATCGCAATGGCCCAGATGAATAGCGAAACCGCCAGAGCAATGCGTGACCCAAATCGATCAACGGCAATTCCACCGAACAATGTGCTGACAATGTAGCCGATGCCAAATGCACCCAGTATGAAGCCGAGTTGAGTGGAACTAATGCCGAATTCGGCCTGGATTTCATGCGCCGCAAACGCAATCGCCGAGCGGTCGATATAATTGATAATCGTAACGGCGAATAACAGCAGTACAACGACCCAGCGGAAATGGCCTGGCATGATGTTTGACCCCCGAGGTAAAGCCTGGAAAACACTACAAGCAGAAACTGCCCCGTGACAAGCGCGGCGCGGACAGGTTGTCCTACGATTTGTTGGATAATTTGTTACAATTATTGTTTCAATATGATCCACCTGGTTCCCGAGACCCCGTTTCCTGTCACAACCGGGTCAAAATCCGGTGCGAATGTCGGCACTGGTGGCCAGGCATATAATCTGCAGATGTTCACTCCGGTAAATGCCAGCAGTCTGTCCAACCATACGTTTTGGTGTCGCTGGTCAGGACGGATTTGTCAATTGTGATTCTAGCCGGATCGTTATGCAGCCAAGGGGCAAATTGTCTCGCGAAATCATTACTTTGCGTTTCGATACGTTTTATTGCAAACTCCGCGAAACGATAGAGGGACCAACAAGGCTTGGTTGTAGCAACGACAAATCAGAACGCTGACCCCGGCGCGGAAACAGGGGACAAGAAGAAGCAGGCAGTGGTGGTTATTCACGGCATGGGAGAGCAAATCCCCATGGACACGCTGCGTGGGTTTGTCGACGCCACTTGGGTCACGGACGAGAGCCTGATTTCCAGAACGCGGCCGGACCCCAACAACGGCCAGCAACGAGTCGAAAATCCCGTCTGGGACAAGCCCGATCGCCGCAACCGCAGTTTCGAGTTGCGCCGCATCACGACCGAGGGCGCCAAAAATGGCGTACGCACGGATTTCTATGAATTCTACTGGGCACATCTCATGCACGGAACCAGCTGGGAGCATTTCAAGGCCTGGTTCGCAGATTTGTTATGGCGTTCACCCAGGCGGGTTCCGCATGATGTTTTCAATGCCTGGATTACGCTGTGGATCGTGACCATAGTGGTTGGCCTGGTGCTCTTGGTTTCGCTGCTTCCGACGGCCGATATTCGCCAGTGCCTGACGGGCAATTGCGATACAGTCGCATGTGACGCGTCGCAGCTTTGCTGGAGTTGGATCGGTCCTCTTGCCGGAGCGGTTGGTTCAATTGTCGTCGGTATATTCGTCAACACCTATCTGCTCAAATATTTTGGAGACGTTGCGCGTTATGTGAAGGCAACACCGCTCAACGTGGCGCGACGCCAGGAAATCAGGGAAAAGGGTGTCGAACTTTTGGAAACGCTCATGGGCGTGCGCGACTTCGACCCCGCCATGCACAAGAAGGGCGCGCCATATCCCACAGAGTATGACCGCATTATTGTCGTGTCCCATTCGCTTGGAACGATGGTCGCCTACGACGTTCTGAAGGCCAGTTTCGCGCGTATAAACCGCTATCCGAACATGGAAGGGCAGGGGCGGAAGAAGCAGCCGCACCGGAACAATCTGGAACGGTTGCTGCAGCAGGCGATCGAAAAATCAGGGATGCTGGATCTAAATGAATACCGGCGGCTGCAGAACCTTGCCTGGAAGGAACTGAAGGAAGACGGCAATCCGTGGCTGGTCAGTGATTTCATAACGCTTGGATCGCCGCTGACCCATGCCGAGTTTCTGTTGGCGCATGATGAAGAAGACCTCCGCATGCAGCAGGAAAAACGCATATTGCCGACATGTCCGCCAACGCTTGAGTGGGATCAGAAAACCAAGCATCAGCATTTCAGCTATCGTCCCGGGAACAGCTCCTCGAGCGGTGAGTATTTCCGTTATCCGCATCACGCCGCGCATTTTGCCTTCACGCGCTGGACCAACATCTATTCGAAAAGCAGAAACATAATGTGGGGCGACATCATTTCCGGCCCCGTGGCGCAACATTTCAACCTTTCGACGCCGGTCGCAGAACTGCAGGGTATTTTGGACATTCCGGTCCTGCCCGAACAGGATTTCGAGGGCCACGCCAAAGGGTCGGTGCCGTTCTTTACCCATACCAAATATTGGGACATGAGCGTAAGAACCGGTCCCAACGACAGCTGGGCCGCGCCCTATCATATCCACAAGCTGCGTGAAGCCATCAATCTGCTCGACAAATAGTATTTGCCGCCAGTTTTCTACCTGCCGCCCTTGTTGATGAAACCGGTGGCAAGCGTGCGTTCTATATCTGCGCGGATCTGCTCGAACGTTTCGTCGTCATTGATGAGCTTCTCTGTCCTCAGGGTGATCAATCCATGCAGCGCAGCCCAAAACACATTGTTCAGACGATCCGGCGGCAGATTGAGCAAACCGTCCGCAGCCGCTTTGTTCATTCGCGACTCCGCCACGGTCTGGTTGGCTTCGATGGCTTTCTTGTGTTCCGGCGAAGGTGGTTCATCCGGACGGATTGGTGTGAACACCAATTTGTAAACAGCCGGATTTTTCAGACCGAACTGCGCGTAGGATTGTCCTATGTTGCGTAACTGTTCGATGTAATTGTCTTGTGGTGCGCAGGCTGCAGCCTCTGTCGCCGAGGCCGTCATTTTGTTGAGGCCCGCAATGCGCATGGCATCGATGAGTTCAGCTTTGTCCTTGAAGTAAAGATAGGGGGTTTGCCTGCTGACCCCCGATACCTCGGCCAACCTGCGAACGGTGAGGGCGGCAAGCCCTTCTGTTTCCAGGATCGACAATGCGCAGTCGATCAGCGCCGACCGCTTTTCGTCAATCTCCTCGCTCGACAGCGCTTTGCTCAAAACAGCCTCCCGCAAACATAACTATTGACAATGTCAATTGACGGTGTCAATTATGATATATCACAACGCGGCCGGCGGCAAGTGCAAAGCAATTCGTCCGGTTCCAACAGTCGATTGTGGTAGCGACGGATTTTGGTCATGTTGGTTTGCAAAAACTCCATCGCATCAATCAGACAAGTGGTGTTTTTACAACGCATAAGTGGGGTATGCGGAAATGCTCGATTTGGAGAACCAGTCTGCGAAGGCCAGCGGTTCGGCCGACACTGTCGGAAAACCCGACAACGTGTTCCTAGAGGGATCGCTTACGGCTGTCTTCGCAAAGACTGCCACCCCGATTATCCTGATCATGCTGGTCAACGGGATGTTCAACCTGGTCGATGCCTGGTTCCTCGGCGTTTTCGTCGGTGCTGAGGCCCTGACGGCGGTCACATTGATGTTCCCGCTGTTCATGATGTTGATTGCAACGGCGACGGTCGTAGGCAACGGGTTTTCCTCGGTTATGGCGCGGCTGCTCGGTGCGGACGAAACGCCGGACGTGCTGGGCAATGCATTTGTCGGGGCGCTTCTCCTATCGCTCATCTTCTCGATGATATTAATTGCCAGTTTTCTGACAATTGGCGACGACCTTATCGCACTGGTTGCCAACGGATCAGAAACACTTGCTCATATGGGTTACACCTACATCGCCATTCTGGTGCTCCTGTCGCCGATAACATTTGTCGAAATGCTGATGTTCGATTTGCTGCGATGCGAGGGAAGAGTGGCTTTCATGACCATGGCCTCCCTGTCGACCATTTTGTTGAACGTGATCTTCAACTACGTGTTCATCGTCAATCTGGACATGGGCGTGGCAGGGTCCGCGTTCGGAACCATCGCAGCGCAATTTGTGGCCCTGGTCACAGTGCTGATGTACCGGATTTTCAGCCCGTACGTGCTCGCCTTTGGCGCGCTGGCGTTCAAGAGGATGATCTCCTATTGGCGGCAATACCTGGCGCTTGGCATACCGCCGAGTCTCGGATATCTGGGCGTTTCCCTGTCCTCGGCAGCAGTCATTTATTGCCTGCAACTGTGGAACACCGATAATTATGAAGCAACGGTCGGCGCCTATGGCATAACCACCCGTCTGATGACTTTTTTCTATCTGCCGCTCCTCGGTCTCGCGATGGCGTTCCAGACGGTCATCGGCAACAATTTTGGCGCCAAACACTGGTCGCGAACCGATACCAGCATCCGCCTGGCCGTCCTGGTTTCGTTCATCTACTGCATCATTGCGGAGATCTGCTTTCTCGTGTTTGCAGATGTCATCGGCTACGGCTTCGTGGAAGATACCGCCATTTCCAGCGAAACGGGGCGCATCCTGCCTTATATGGTGGTGCTCTTTTTCCTGTTCGGCCCGTCGATGATGCTGGCGAGCTATTTCCAGGCCACAGGTGATGCCAGACGCTCGGCGGCGATGAATTTGTCACGCACTTACATGGTCGCATTGCCCCTGACATTCGCGCTGCCTTTGGCACTCGGCGAAAATGGCATCTGGATTGCCGGACCGGTTACCGAAGTGTTCATGCTGGCGATGGCCGTATTTCTTCTGATGCAGATGCGTCGAACCCATGGTCTGCGCTGGGGCGTGTTCCGCGCCCAGGCGCAATGATTGACCGACTCAGCTTAGCCCGAGTTCCATGCGTATTGTCCGGGTCAGCTTCCTGGCGATGAGGCCGTGGGCAGCTTTTATGTAGCTGCGCAAATTTTCATCGCTCATGGCGGCAGGATCGTCGACCTGAACCCATTTCGCACTGGCCAGATAGGGTGCCGGAACAATGCCGTCCTATTCGCACAGGATGGTGTATGTCAGATCGCTGCATTTGAAACTGATGCACTGGTGGGGACCTTGCCCCCAGTAGGAGCAGATTGCAAATATCTTGCCGCCCACTTTCCAAACGGACGCATTACCCCATTGCACGACATGTGTGGTGGCTTTGAGCGAACCGCAGAATTCATCGAAATCAGCTCTGTCCACGTTTGCCGTCCTTTGAAATATCGTCGCGGATTTTGTGAGATCAACGCCGGTTGGGAACTATCTCAGGCGTCACCTTTACCTGTCGATGTCAGAACGACGGCGGCGACGATCAGCAGCGCACCGATGATGGTCAGTGTCGACAACTGTTCACCGAGAAACAGAACGGCATTGATGAAGGTGAATATGACCGACAGGGTGAACAGCAATGTCGCCGAGATGGCCGAAACCCGTGCCGCGGCCTCGTACCAAAGATAGTAGGCAAGCGCCGTCGGCAGCAGGCCGAGTATGATCAGGAAAACAACATCGTTGGCGGTTGCAGCTCCGGGATAAAGCAACATCAGCGGCGTCAGGATGACGGCGGAACAGATGAAGACGTTGAAAAGGAAATTCAGACGCTCCGCCGTGTCTGAGGATGCGCGCAGTGCACGGCTGCTGCCGATGATAAATCCCGCCCATGTCAAACCGGCAAATATCTCGAGGATGTCGCCCTGTATTCCTTCGCCCCCCAATTCGATATCATGGAAGACGGTCAGAAAAACACCGATGACCGCGATCAGGGCAGCCAGCATGTCACGCTGTTTGATCTTCTCGCCGGTGAAGATCAGCAGGATCAAAAGCACGAAGAGCGGCGCGGTGTTTTCCAGCATCATGGCGTTTGACGCGCTGGTGTGTTCAAGCCCGATGTGAAAACAGATGTAATTCAGCACCGTCGAAACCACTGCGATCTGCAGATTGCGGTAAGACAGTTTGAGGGATATCGGATACCGCAGCACCCTCATCAACGCAAAAAGAGCAATGGCAGCGATGTAAAGCCGCAGCGTCCCGATGGTGATGCCATGCATGTCGCCGGTCAGATATCGGACGATCACACTGTGCGTTCCCCAGAAAAATGCGGCCAGCAAGCCAAAGATCAGAGGCTTTGCTCGATTGTCGATCTGCAAATACCGCCCCCGGTTCGATGAAATGAATCACTGGAGTTCACATGAAAACAGGTCTGGGCGGAATTGTCACCCACCCGGACCTGCATGTCGTTTGCGGACCAATATTCACGGACGTTTTCGCGACGCCTGTTCATCAAGTGCAGCGTTGAAGTCCTCGGCACTCACCCGTTTTTCAAGCAACTCATGCATCAGCGCCGCCTGGGATTTGGGTGCGAGTCCACCTACGGGCGGATCATTGTCCAGGTTCGTCGGAAACGGATAGCCCTCGGCACAAGCCGCGATAGCGCTTGAAATTTCAGCCGCGGACATGGAGTTTTGTTCCTGTGCATCAAGCAGCACCGGATAAAGCAGTTGGCTCATGCGCGTCCGGTCGACCGACTCGATGGCCCTGCCAAATGCTGAAGACACCTGCAAAAGATTGGCCATGCGGTAGATGTCCTTCGACACATTCGGACCCGCAGCATGCATGAGCGCCGGATTGAAAAATACGGCATCGCCTTTGTTCAGCGGAAGTTGCACGTGGTGTTTTTGGAACCAGTCCTGAAACTCTTCGCGTGCGCAGGTGACATACCCTTCCAGATAGGCCTGCGAATAAGGCAGAAACAATGTTGGCCCGCTCTCAACCGGCATGTCGCAATGGGCAATCGCACCCTGGAGCGTCAGGACCGGCGAGAGACGGTGCACATGGGTTGGAAACTGCTGCAGTCGCTCGGCGGTCATGAAACCCAGATGATAGTCACGATGCGCCATTTGGGCTGCACCGTCCGGATTGACCCGGTTGACCTGCGCCGTCACCTGATAGCTGTCGCCGAGCCAGGCACGGCTGACGAGCCCGATCGCCACATTGCCGAAATAGCGGGCGAAGTTGTCCGGGGAGGCGATGCAGTGCTTTTCCGCCGCGTTCCAGATTCTGTCATTTGCACCCGGCTTGGCGAAATGGTCACCGCCGCCCGCATTTGTCGTGCGTTGCTCCTCGATGACCGCATCAAATATGGCCGTCGCCTCATCGACCACAGCAGAATTTTCCATCGCATTGGTGATGACAATGACCCCGGGGCCGTTCAAAAACACCTCGACCCATTCGGACATCAGTTCGACGCTGCGCTCGGGCAACGGGCCATATCGCGCACATTGTCCCCGTCATAGATGAGAACATTCCGTTCCACCGCCGACGCATTCGGCCAGTCTTCCTCACGAGCGGTCTGCGCAACCTGTGCCTTGAAGGCTTCGAAATCGCCGCTGTCGGCTTTCATCCAGGTGCGTTTGCACCGTTCGGCAGCAATCGACTGCTGATCCATGCGTATCCTCCTCAAAACTTGTTGTTGCCACCAGAATAGGCAGAATATCGGCAATTGATATCTGGAAAATACCTCAAAAACACCTCAAAATGGAGCTATGAAATCGGATTATCCATTGAAGGAGATCGCCTATCAGGCCGGTGTAAGCCTTGCGACCGTTGACCGGGTTGTGCACAGGCGCGGCGGTGTACGGACGTCGACCGTGGATCGTGTGCGGGCCGCGGTCGGAGAATTGCGGCGTCAGAGCGAGGCGGCGCTGCAGTCCGGCCGGCTCTTTACAATCGGTGTCGTCATGGAAGCACCGCACCGTTTTACCCAGAGCGTGCAAAAGGCATTTGAAGCAGAAACTCCCGCCATGTGGCCGGTACGCTTCCGAAGCCGGTTTCATCTGGCCGAGACGATGGAAGAAAGCGAGATCTGCGCAATTTTGGACAGGATCCGCAAACGCGGCAGCCATGGCGTGGTCCTGAAAGCGCCGGACAGCGCCAGGATCGCTGCGTCCATCGGGCGGTTGACCCGGGCAGGCATACCTGTCGTGACCCTGGTCACCGACATACCGGGTTCAAACCGGCTGGCGTATGTCGGGATGGACAATCGCGAGGCCGGCAGGACCGCGGCTTATTTTGTCGACGGCCTGCTAAATCAACGGGCAGGGCACGTTCTGATCTCGCTGTCGAGCACCCAGTTCTTCGGCGAAAAGGAACGCGAGCAGGGTTTTCGGGAAGTGTTGAAACGGTCGAAGCAGCCTCTCGAATTACTGAGCATGAGCGAAGGTTACGGCAAGGACAGAACAACCGGTGCGCAGGTCGCCTAATTGATTGAACGCTATCCCGATATCTGCGCGGTCTATTCAAGCGGCGGCGGCAACCGGGCGATCGCCAACGCATTTGACGCGGCCGGGCTGCCCTGCAGCGTTTTTGTCGGCCACGATCTGGACGAGGACAACCTCGATCTCCTGCGGCGCGGCCGGCTATCGCTGGTCATTCATCATGAGCTTCGCCGGGATGCCAGATCAGCATGCCAGCTGATCCTCAAACATCAGCGGTTGCTTCCGCCGTCCTTCGAGGTCGCATCGTCGACGATCGGCATTATTACGCCATTCAATCTGCCCGAACCGGTCTGAAGACCCTCGCAAAGGACACGGTTCTTGACGAAACAGTCCCAGTCAGCGGCATGTTGTCCCGCCTTGCCTTCATTGCCGGGGTGCCTATCCTGACGAAATCTCAACGGGGAAGGACACAGCAATGTCGATCAGCCATGACAAGGATCTTAAACTGCTCCACAGGACAATCGAGATTGCAAAACACTCGCGTGCGGGCGGCAATCATCCCTTTGGCGCGCTGCTCGCCGGCCCGGACGGGGAAATCCTCCTGGAGGCTGAAAACACCTGCGGAACGCTGGGTGACCGGACCGGTCACGCAAAGCGGAACTTGATGACGGAGGCTTCAAAACAATATGACGACGCATTTCTTGCCAGCTGCAGTATGTATACCAGCGTGGAACCATGTGCCATGTGTTCGGGTTCGGTCTACTGGGCTGGGGTCGGCCGGATGGTCTACGGCCTCAGCGAAAAAGCGCTGAAGGACCTTATCGGCCCGGACCCGGAAAATCTCACAATGGATCTGCCCTGTCGCCAGGTATTTGCGGCGGGCCAAAGAAGCGTCAACGTGGTCGGCCCGCTGATCGAGGATGAAGCGCGCCCCGTGCATGATGGATTTTGGGTTTCGTCTTAGGCTCGCGCCGATGAATTCGGTGGTCTGTCAGTCCGGTTTACCGGCTGGCCAGGTGCATTTCTGACCCGGCAATCTTATCTCCCTGCAACTGCGCGATCATCTCGACGATGGGTTTGATACTGGATTTGTCCATGTAGTCAAAACCTTTCAACTCTTCCCTGCTGGCAACCGGATCGGGATTTTTCAGCCCACCGATGATCAGCATCACCCGGTCATACCAGCCAAGGTCCGCGGGATTTTGCCGGCCGCGCAACGCAAAGTGCTCCATATGAGAAATCAGTTCTGCGGGCAGGCACCCGGCAATCCAGTCATCCAGTTTCGGTCCGGCACCGGCTCCCGAAACACTGAACAGGATCGTCGGCTTGCTGCTGATGCTGGCGAAATTTTTCTTCGCCCATTTGTGGAACATCAGCTTGTGGTATATGACCGGGCTGCCAAGGACGAGAAAATCGTACCCGGATGGATCGGTGCGTGCCTCGTCCACGTCGAACGCAGGCAGATCCGTGGCCTCGCCAATCCATTGCGCATATTGCGCTGTGCTGCCATATCGGCTTGAGAAAAATATCGCCCCTTCCATGTCGAACCCCTCTTCTTGTCGAAAGGTCCGCTTTACCGGATAACGTGCACGGCACATTGGGCATGGCGCACCACTCTGGCGGCGGTCGAGCCGAGGAAAAAATCCTCAATTCCCGGCCTGTGCGAAGCTATAATGATGCAGTCGCTTCCGCTGTCGTTGGCAAAATCGACGATGGAGCGTCCCGCATGTCCGGATATGAGGCACGTCGATGCGCCCGGCAACGCCGCGGCGGACTGTTTCAAGGCTTTCTCGGATTCAATTCGCGACTTGGTCAAAACATCCTCGGGCAATTGGGATGCGACAAAGCTTGGTATCGTCTCCATGACGTGTAGTACGGTGAATTTCGCGCCCTCATCCGCTAGCGCGCGCGCCACAAGATAGGATGCTTGTGTATCGCGAAGATCATCGATGAGGACTGGTACAAGTAAGTTTTTGTACATGGCCTAGTCTCCCGCTGATAAGATTCACCTATCGGTCAATTCGCTTATCTCACATGCTGATGCCATCTTCCTTGACATGGCTCAATCGGTCATCGAACACCTTCACCGGTTTCATGTGTCCGCACCCAAACCCCGCGTCCCCTTGCGAGAGCGGTGGAAAATGCTGAGCTTAGCGTCATTGAGGCGGTCTGCTTTGTCCGCGTTTATTGAATTCAGCTTTGCGTTTCGGCCACAGTCTTTCCAGTTTCCGATCCACTGGCGCGGGTCCCCAAAACAATCAAAGAGGCGAGCCTGCGGATCCGTCGCTGTGCTGTGCATCGGAAAGATAAGGCGCCGGTATGCCTTCTGCTTCGAATGAGCGTTTGAAGGCCGGACGAACCTCCAGCGCCAGCAACAGGGCACGCAATGCAGGATAGTCGGACGAATTGAAGGCCGCCGGTTCATCCACCGGATACAATTGCGGCCAACGCAGACAAAGAGCTGCATAGATATCCGCAACCGTCGGCTCATTGCCAAACAGATATGGACTTTCAAGGCCCGAATAATGGACTTCCAGAATCTCAAAATGCTTGCGCAGTCTGTCGCGGGTTACAGCCGCATGAACACGCATGTGTTCATCGTCGGGGCCAATATATGTTTTCGGATAGAACAACAGTCGCAGATCAGCGTGCAGCGTATTCGAAATGAAAAACAGCCACTTCAGGAACTGCGGCCGATCGGAAGATTCAGGTGAGGGCGCCATCACCCTGTGCCGGTCAGCAATATCGCGGCTGTTTCGAACACCGGCTTGCCGTCGATGATACAGACCGGGATGAGGCCGCTTGGATTAAGCTTGCGGTAAGCCTCGCTCGACTGCTCGTTTGAACGGTGGTCAACCAGCCAGGTGTTGTAATTGGCACCGATTTCTTCCAGCACAATCCGAACGACCAGAGAGGCATTGTCCGGAGCAAAATAGAGCGTATACACGTGGCACGTTCCTCCCGTAGGCGAATAGATAACAAACTGTGCCACAACCACGCGCGCGCGGGAAACCGAGACTGCGCCGCACGCAATCGCATTGACGATACCTGAGTGTCGTCGCACTTGATGGCGGTATTCGCGGCCTTCAGGAAACTATAATGGAAGACTGTTGTGGCGGACGCCCTGAATTATTTCGCCTGCTGATTGACAAAACGCCTGAACCCGCTGATGCCAGCCCACCCTCAATTTTGTGAAATCCTGAAGGAACAAGGCCGCCGATTGGGTCCGCCTTCAGTTCGTGATGGGGAACCACATTTCTATGCTGCCATTGCCGGATGCGTGATCATATGTTTCATCATAGCGCTCGAAATCAGGAGAATTTGCCGCGTTGTAGCTGCTGTGTGGATACCATTCTTCCCAAATCGTCTGCCAGGTCCTTTGCAACGCCGACACGTGCCCCTCATGGGTAAACACCGCATAGGTCTGTCGAAGAATTTGCAGATGGTCCAATTCCGGCGGGACCTCGGCAAAGTCACTGACTTCGAGGCCGCACATATATTCCGTATTGCCGTTGCGATCACTGCCGCACAGGATGCCGTAAGAGGTTTGACCCACCCGGCTGGTGAGGCTCCCGAAATAGGGTCTCAGCAGTTGCCACTGCCCTAAAATACCGTCGGCCATCTCTTCCCGCTTATGAACCTGCCGGAAGCCTACAATCAGAAGGGCTTTGCCGGTTTTGATGTCCGGTCGTGTCAGTGCCGTGGTGATCAAATCAACTATCCCGATCAATGCCCGTCAGACGTATGGGTGGCAATTCCCAAGTTCGCGTCTCGGTATTTGTGGCGCATGCACAGTAAGTCAACGCATTGGTTTTCAGATACTATGTAGCGATATTGATATACTGAGCGTGAAGCCATTTACATGATCAGCAATACAGTTATTTGGTTAATATTATTTGATTGATTGTCACCTGCACACGCGTTGTTTCATCAACGTGATCAAGACAGCAGTTGCAGCGGAATGAAATGAAACAAACGTGTTTACAAATCAAAAATGATGATACATATGTTTCTTAGCGCCGGAATGTGGTGGTCGCACGGCGCGAAATGCACCGGGAGCACCGATGCGACGGCGACTGCCTCATCCAATGGATCACCAAATGTCCCACGTATTTCCGAGACACACCAAGGCCAGTCTTCGGGTCGCTGCGGGCGGCGAGGGCTGTTACATCATCGACAGCACCGGAAAGCGATATCTCGATGGTTCGGGTGGCGCGGCGGTGTCCTGCCTTGGACATGGCGATCCGGAAATTGCCGCAGCGATCAATGACCAGTTGGAAAAGGTCGCGTTCGCCCATACCGGTTTCTTCACCTCCCAACCGGCTGAAGAGCTCGCCGATCTCCTGATCGAATGTGCACCGGAAGGAATAGATCGGGTGTTCTTTGTGTCCGGAGGCTCCGAAGCGGTCGAAGCTGCGATCAAACTCGCGCGTCAGTACTATCTGGAAATTGGAGAACCCAAACGCCATCGGTTAATCGCGCGCCGCCAAAGCTATCATGGCAATACGCTGGGAGCTCTTGCAGCCGGCGGAAATGAATGGCGCCGCCAGCCGTTTTCACCGCTGATGATTGAAACGTCTCACATCTCTCCCTGCTACGAATATCGTGACAGGCGCGAAAGCGAGTCTTCCTTCGAATACGGCCAGCGGGTGGCCGGCGAGCTGGAAGACGAGATAATCCGGCTTGGTCCAGAAACGGTCATGGCCTTCATGGCTGAACCGGTCGTCGGCGCGACCGCCGGAGCCGTTCCGGCAGTCGAGGGCTATTTCAAGCGTATTCGCGAAATCTGCGACCGATACGGCGTACTGATGATCCTTGATGAGGTGATGTGCGGAATGGGGCGGACCGGCAGCCTGTTTGCCTGCGCGCAGGACGGCGTGTCCCCCGATATTGTTACAGTGGCCAAAGGACTGGGCGCCGGTTATCAGCCGGTCGGGGCGATGCTCTGTTCGTCGAAAATCTACAGCGCAGTCGAAAACGGTTCCGGCTTTTTCCAGCATGGGCACACCTATATCGGACATCCCGTGGCATGTGCGGCCAGTCTCGCGGTGCTCAAAGCCATCCTCGGTCGCGACCTAATTGCGCGTGTCCGCGATAAGGGTCAGGTGCTGTCCGATGCTCTCAACGCAGCATTCGGCCAACATCCGCATGTTGGCGATATTCGCGGCCGCGGATTGTTTCGCGGCGTCGAACTGGTTGAGGACCGGTCGACCAAAGCACCCTTTGCGCCCGAGCGCGGTGTCAACAAGCAGATCAAGAAGGCGGCATTTGAGGCCGGCCTTATTTGTTATCCGATGGGAGGCACGATTGATGGCGTGCGCGGCGACCATGTGCTGCTTGCACCGCCCTTCATCATCGAGGACAGCCAGATCGACGAATTGGTTTCAAAACTGGGGTCTGCATTAAGCGCCATCTAGTGCGCAACGACTCCGATGGGCCGATTGTCCGCTACCCCTGAAAGGACGATGTTGTTGATATGCAGCATCAATTGGGCCGGGCGATTTTGCTCCCTGATTGCGTTGGCTCGCACTTGTGGTGGGTTGGCAACACGGCGTGCGACCCGCCTTGTCGGCGACCAAAATCGCCGCGGTCAAACGATACAATCTCATCACAATTTGCTCTAAGCGGTTTCCGGTTCTTTATGATTTTGCAGCAGCGCGGCAAGCTGCTCGACATAATCGTCCCAGTCGCCGTCCTGCAAGCTACGGCTTTCCTCTTTGAGAAATCCGGAGTGACGAATGCGCAGGGACGTGCCGTCGTCCACCGCATCGAAGACCACATCTATTTCGGTGATTTCCCCGTCGCGGTCACGTTCCCATGTGTAGCGCACATGGCGGTCGGGTTCGACGGCGAAGAACAGACCTTCGGCGCGATTGCAACGGTCTTCGGTTTCCATGAACTGACGGTAGTGCCCACCAACAGTCGGATTGATATCCATTCTGGTGGCGGGAGGAATGATTGTTTCGGGGCAAACCCATGCGGCATATACACGGTTGGGTGGAAAAGGCAGTGCGTAAATCTTGTCTATCTTCATGCTGTTCCTTCACTGCAATCACAGTGTGGCCCAATGAAGGCCTTGGCTGGTTCATAGCAAGACGCAACACGAATCAGAGTTAACAAATTCTAACGCGTTGAAACCGACTTGAAAATGTGCATATACACACCTTGAGGTAGAATCAATGGGAATCGATATTCCGACAGAGGCCAGCACCGAGTGCATGGTTCTTAAGACCCGAAAGGCGGCTCGCGCGATAACACGGCGCTACAATCGCCTGCTGAGACCCTATGGCCTGCAGTGTACGCAGGTGTCGCTTCTTTATGCCGTCGCGGCCAATAAATACAAATCCGTGAGCGACATGGCCGATCAACTGGCCATTGAGCGAAGTACGCTGACACGGAATCTCAAGCTGCTTCGTTTGCGCGGATACATCCACAGCGATCAATTGGGGCAGGGAAGGCCGCAAAGCTTTGAATTGACTGAGCAGGGAGAGACACTGCTGAAAACGCTTATACCGCTTTGGAAGACGGCGCAGGCTGAACTGCGCAAGGAATTGGGATCGAAGCACTGGGAATCCGTTCAGGCGTCGCTGGCATTGGTCGGCGCAGTTCGATAAAATTTTACACCAGACGTGTATATACACAAGAAGGCCGATATGCCGCAGGAAAAGATTGTCGTAACGGGGATGGGACTTGTGACCCCGCTGGGGTGTGGCGTGAAGTCCGTATGGGAACGATTGATTGCAGGAAAGTCCGGCATCGTCAGCAACGACCGGGTGGATTGCGGAGATCTGCCAGCCAAAATCGCCGGGCTGGTTCCGGACATATCGGTTGATGAGCACGGTCTTGCAATCGACGCAGTCGTCGACACCAAGGAGCGCCGGAAAGTAGACCTTTTCACGATCTACGCTCTCGCTGCGGCGGAGGAAGCGCTGGCTCAGGCGGGTTGGATGCCTGACGAAGAAAGTTTGCGGGACCGCACCGGAACCATCGTAGCGACCGGGATCGGCGGATTTCCGGTCATAACGGAGGCGGTCAAGACATTGGAGACCAGAGGTCCGAGACGCCTGTCTCCATTCGTTGTGCCGGCATTTCTGGCCAATCTGGCTGCCGGAAATATTTCGATACGCTATGGTTTCAAGGGGCCGATTGGCGCCCCGGTGACGGCATGCGCTGCCGGGCTGCAGGCCATTGGCGACGCCATGCGCATTATCCGCTCGGGCGAGGCGGATGTGGTGCTCGCCGGCGGAACGGATGCATGCATCGACCGGCTCTGCATTGGTGGGTTCGCCGCCGCGCGGGCGTTATCGACCAGAAACGATGCGCCCGAACGCGCTTCGCGGCCGTTTGACCGGGACCGCGACGGATTTGTACTGGGTGAAGGCGCCGGGCTGGTTGTCCTGGAGACGCTCGAACACGCTCTCGCCAGAGGGGCAACGCCTCTCGTGGAAGTCAGCGGATACGGAACGAGTGCCGATGCGTGGCATCTGACCGCCGGTCCTGAAGACGGATCCGGCGCCGCCAGGGCCTTGAGCGCCTGTATTGGGATGACCGGCTCTTCGCTCGACAATTTCGACTATGTCAACGCGCACGCAACATCAACACCGGTTGGTGACCGTGGCGAGATCGCTGCGCTGCGCGCCATCTTCGGCGAGCGCATCAACAGGCTTGCGGTATCCTCCACCAAGTCGGCAATCGGCCACCTTTTGGGTGCGGCCGGCGGTGTGGAGGCGGTCTTCACTGCGATGGCTTTGCGCACCGGCGTGCTGCCGCCGACACTGAATTGCGACCAGCCGGAGGACACTTTTGCCGATCTCGATTTCGTCCCGAACACTGCCCGCAAAACCGCAATCAGGGAGGCGCTCTGCAACGGTTTCGGATTTGGCGGGGTCAATGCGACGATTGCGATGCGTTCCATAAGCTGACGCGGCTTGCCGCGCGTCATGTCAGCCAATGTCGCGGTAAACATCATCGTCATACCCGATCTCCGCCAGGATCTGGTCGATCTGCTACTGAAAGCGTCGGCGGCTGAGCGCTGTGTGCACGGCGACGGCAAAGCACACCACGGCGAGAACCGCGCATGCGACTATGTCTGTGCCGCCGCTCAATACGCTGAGGCCGCCCTCGAAATTGCCCAACCAGGAAATCAGTCCGATTCCGACGATGTACGGAATGAGCCAGATCGCCTGGTAGAGATCGAGTTCCGAGCGGGCAATGTGTCGGTAGCGGATAAAAAAAGCACCAAGCCGGCAGCCAGCAACAGAACCAGGACGCGGATGGTTTCCCATCCGCTCCAATAAACAATAAGCGTGATAAACACGAAGCTGGCCGCGGCTATCAACGGCGCTGCGGGCACTGTGAAAGAGCGTTTGTAATGCGGCGCAATCTTGCGCAGCGCAATCAACGCAATCGGTCCGACAGCGAGCGACAGAACGACGGCTGCCGTATAGATTGCAATGATCAGCTTGAAGTGCAGCAGAGACACCATGATCGAGCTCACCACAAGGTTCAGGATGAGCGCATGCAGCGGAACGCCAAACCGGTTGAGTGTTCTGAATATGATGGGCAGAATGCCGGTTGTCGTTAGAGCCAGGGTCAGCCTGCCGTTGGAGCCGGCTGAAATGAATGCCGAACCGAGCGGCGAAATGACGGCGGCGACATTCGTCAGGCTGACAAGCCACAACATGCCGAGACCCTGGGCTATGGCTGTAAGCGGGCCGCCACCGCCGACGAATTCCAGACTTGCCCAGTCGCCCTTGAGATCCGTCCCGCTGACCGCACCGACAAACGCCACCTGAAGCCCGACATAGATGACGGAACAAACAACGATGGCAAGGATCAATGCAGCCGGAATCGTGAATTGAGGGTTCCGTGCTTCGCCGGCCATGTCGATGGCATGCCGAAATCCGACAAAGGACAGGGCTATGCCACCGGCCGAAATTGCTGCCATGACACCATGGTCGCCAGTTGGTGCAAAACCACCGGAGCCGGTGAAGTTATCGACATCGAAATGTGCATAGATCAACATTGCGCTGATAACGATTGGGATGGCGACTTTGACCCAGGTGAGCGTGGTGTTGATATAGGCGAACAGACGCACGCCAAAAGCGTTCAGTATCACAAACAGGACAAGCAGCATTGCGGCCGCGAACTTCCCCGCAACTGACAGGGAATCAAAATCAGTCGAGTCATAGAGCCACGGATTGTCGATGGCCAGGTAACGCAGCGTTGCTTCGACGTCTGTGGGTGCTGCGGCATTGTAGCCGATCCATGCGAACCAGCCCATGACCATCGATACGATGTTGCCATGACTGAATTGCGGGACGCTGGCTATTCCGCCGGGGAAGGGCAGCATGGCCGAAATTTCCGCAAATGTCAGGGCAATTAGCAGGACACCGACGCCGCCAATGAACCAGGACAGGATGGATGCTGGCCCGGCAAGGTTCGCGGCAAGCAGCGGGGCGAATAGCCAGCCCGAACCGATGATGCTGCCAACGGCCACAAATGTGAGCCCGATCAGACCAATTTCACGCTTATGCTGATTACTGCGCATCGCACCTCTCACAGGCCCCGAAGCCTTCGGATATCCCACAGGCTAATTGGGTCGAATGCAATGTGAATTTCGGTTTGAATTTTCCTCTGTAGCCGAGAAAGATGCCGGCGTGTGAAGGCAAGCTGCAGCAGCCGCAGAATTTGGTTTGGCGACACATGGTGAAAGAACCTAGAGTTGAGGCGTTGGGAGTGCTGATATGTGTGAGCTATTTGGTGTGTCGACATCGCAACCGGTGCGTCTTCATTGCAGCCTTAAGGAGTTCGCAAAACATGGTGGGCGTTCGCATGTGAATCGGTCCGGTTGGGGCGTCGCCTATTATGAGGACAACGATGTCCTGTTGATACGCGAGGCGCTCCCCGCATCCCAAAGTTCCTGGATTGGTTTTCTGGAAACCCACGGCCTGACGAGCCAGTGCATCATCAGCCACGTCCGCTATGCGACAGCGGGCGCACCGTCTATCGTCAACACCCATCCGTTTCGCAGGGAACTGGGCGGGCGGATGCATATTTTTGCGCACAATGGCGGTCTCAAAGATATTGAGGCAAATCTGGCATTTGAAGCTGACGAATTTAGACCCGTGGGGCAGACCGATTCCGAATATGCGTTCTGCCTTCTTCTGCAGCGTCTTGCTCCGCTGTGGCACGGCGCCAACGGGGCGACGCCCGCGCTGGCGGATCGGCTGGATGTGGTAGTCCGCACCGCGGCGGACTTGCGCCGGCTCGGCTCGGCGAATTTTCTCTACGCGGATGGCGACGTTCTGTTCTCCCATGCCGACAAGCGGCGTTTTGACGTCGATGGCAAATTCGGCGAAACAAGACCGCCAGGACTGTGCCTGGGTGAGACGATGGAAGTCGCCAAGGGGCTCGACATCAGCTGGCCGGTCACGCGGACCGACGGCCTGATGGTGGCCAGCGTTCCCCTGTCGGCGAGCGGTTGGGACCCGCTCGACGAGGGAACCGTCATTGCGCTCCGAGACGGAGTGGAAGTTGCAAGGATTTCCTGACTGACGGAACCGGGCGTTTCAGACAACCCGGTCTGATTTCGGCCTGTAGCTCAGTAGAAAATATCACTGATATCAATGGCATAGCGCCTGCTCCATGCCTCCACGACGGGCATGTCGAGCGCCGCCGGCAACGCCGAGAAGCCGCTTGCGCCACCATTGAGTATGTGCTCGCAGCAGCGATTGTGCGCCATGAAGATCGGATCGATGAAAAACATGATCGTCGGCGCATCCAGCATAAAGTTGAGCGGCGCCTTGTTGGCAACAACGCGTGTGGCAGGAAATGCGTCACCATATTCATCATCGGCACCCATATTGATCAGGTGGACATCGTTCCGAATGTCGGACGGAGAGAACATTTCCCCGATCAAACCCGGGTGGCCGGTGGCGGTGATAACCGCAAATGAAGCGTTTATGGCATCCAGGACCGATCGGGTGTCGGTGTTTTTGATCGCTGCATGGCCGGCCGCGACCGCGTGATCGAGATAGGTCTCATTGGCGTCGACGACCGTTATTTCGGCACCTTCATGAGAAAGGTAGCGCGTGATCCCGCGTCCGACTTTGCCGTAGCCGAATACAATGAATTTCCGGCCGTTCAATGCAGGCTCGATGAATTGCTTGACAGCACGCACACACGCTTCACCAGTGCCGAACATGCCCTCGAGACATTTCAGCTTGGACACATCCAGACTGTATACGGGCAAACTCGTGTCGAGTTGACTGTAAACGGGCGTTCCGGACTGGGTCAGTTCCACATAGCCGCGGCGCACCGTTACGTTGTCCATCGAAGGTATCTGAGCGCAGCAGTCCAGCCCGATGTCGTACTCGCCGCGGATTCTGCTGTGGTCGATTTCAACGTCAGCGCCCGCGTCACACAGCAGCTCGACACATTCCTGCTTCGGCTTGAGACCGGGCAGATCCAGATGGGTGACCGTGACATCCGCCCCTGCAAGATAAAGCGGCTCCAGCTTGAGCATGGTCTCGCGGGTCAGTGGAATGTTGTGAAGAATGCGTAAGCCTTCAAGCGGCCTGGTCGCGGCCCAGGTGGCGCCAAGCTCTTTCAAAAACGGATAGTCCCCGTCGTAAGTGCTGTTGAACCGCTGCAGCTTATTGATATCCATCGTAGCTCCGCCCATTTTGGAGACTCAAAAACAAATCCTGACGCGAATACAGGTCAGGATTGTGTCCTATCTCTAGTGAAGCGGGAGGAACGTCGCAAGGTTTGGCGAGTCCTTCCCAGGGCTTCCTTGCGGAATTGATCAGCATGCAGGGTTGGCGGAAATAGAAAACCCCGCAACGGGTATGATGGGCGGATCATACTTCGTTGCGGGGCCCCAAAAGCCAGCACGTCCTCTGTGCATATTATGCAATCCTGGCTTTCGGATTCTCCATGTTGATCTGTTGAGCTGGGAGAAGGTTCTGCACAGATGTTCCGTGTGATCCCGCACGCACGGTTCGCCTGCTGGTAGAGGCCGCCAGCAGCACCCTGTGCCTGGTGTATATTCGCAGGGTGTTCGGAAAATCGATTTCATCGATTTGCTCTTCGAACGTCACCGGAAAGTCTCCCCAGAATCGCCGTTTTATGGGCGGACGCGCATACGAAACGCCATTATTCTATATAATTGCCTATTATATCTAAAATATAATGCAAATAGAATTACCATTAAATTTTACTGAAAATGGTTGAATATCGGCGAAATCGCGGGAAAACCGGGGCTTTCGGATATGGATTATTCACAGAAATTGTACTGGAGATCAACCAAAATTGAACACCAATCACTTTTCCAGGTGACTGGACAGGTGGTTTGGAAGATATGCGACCGTTTCGTACTAAGTCATTTTATATCATGGATTTCAATCCTGATGACCGCCCACAGGCAGTCGTGTCATGTTCAATACAATCCAAATAAGTTGACACTTTCGCGCTATATTGAGCAGCTGTCTCGAATCCGTTCTCTCTTTTAGCTTAGCTGGATACATAACACGTGGTTCACTACATCGGCGAAAATATTAGTATTTAATAATATAGATAATAAAAAGCGCAGCCCTCAAAGTACAAACGCTGGTGCTGGCGAATATCCACATGCCGTCGGGTTTCAATCGCATCTGTTGCTAATTGGGGGGATGCGTGTATTGCCAGTGGGCGGACGACGGGCATAATGGCGATTTGCAACGCGGGCGGTGCGGAGCCGATGCGTCCGCAATCACAGTGAAGGCATTCCGGGGGCGTTTTGGTCGAAACCATTCAGTTTGATTATGTCATTGTCGGCGCAGGATCGGCCGGCTGTGTGCTGGCCAACCGCCTTTCGCAGGATCCACGAAACGCTGTTCTGCTTTTGGAGGCCGGCGGCAGCGACAACTACATCTGGGTTCAGATACCTGTTGGCTATCTTTACTGCATAGGAAATCCGCGCACCGACTGGGGCTTCAAGACGGAAAACGAACCGGGGCTGAACGGTAGGTCCATTGCCTATCCGCGCGGCAAGGTGCTTGGTGGCTGCTCTTCCATCAACGGCATGATTTATATGCGCGGGCAGGCCGCAGACTACAATCATTGGAGCCAGCTAGGAAACTCCGGTTGGGGGTGGGATGATGTGCTGCCCTATTTTCTGAAATCGGAAGACCACTTCGGCGGCCATAGCGACATGCACCGCGCGGGCGGCGGCATGCGCGTCGAGCAGCAGCGCCTTTCGTGGGACGTCCTCGACCGGTTCGCCGACGCCTGCGAGCAGGCGGGTATTCCCAAGATCGACGATTTCAACCGCGGTAACAATGAAGGTGTCAGCTATTTTCAGGTCAATCAAAAGAGCGGCTGGCGCTGGAACATGGCGCGTGGATTTCTGAAGCCGGCGCAGGAACGGTCAAACCTGACCGTCATGACCAACGCGCAGGCTGCGAGGATCATCGTCGAAGAGGGAAAAGCCACCGGTGTCGAAATCGACCGCGATGGCACCCCACTGCTTGCGAAAGCGCGCGCCGAAGTGGTTCTTGCGTCGGGTGCGATCGGATCACCACAGCTGTTGATGTTGTCCGGTATCGGCAATCCGGAAAAGCTTTCGCCGTTGGGCATACAGACAGTCCATGCTCTGAATGGCGTCGGGCAGAATCTTCAGGATCATCTGCAACTGCGTACAATCTACAAGGTCGATGGCGTCAGGACTTTGAACGAACGCGCTTCGAGCCTTTTCGGCAAGGCGGCCATCGCCCTCGAATACGCACTTCGCCGAACCGGGCCGATGTCCATGTCTCCGAGTCAGCTCGGGGCTTTTGCCAAGTCGGACCCCGCATTGGAAACGCCCGATCTCGAATATCATGTCCAGCCTCTTTCGCTCGACAAGTTCGGTGAACCGTTGCACGACTTTCCAGCCATTACCGCATCCGTCTGCAACCTGCGCCCTCAAAGCAGAGGGCAGGTTGGTTTGCGGTCCGAAAACTGGCGCGACCCGCCGGTAATTGCGCCCAACTACCTGTCCATAGAATCCGACCGGCAAACCGCTGCACGAGCGATCAGACTGACGCGAAAAATACTGGCGCAGCCTGCTTTGGCCGATTATAAACCGAGGGAGTATCTGCCGGGGTCGTCGTACGCAACGGACGAGGAACTCGCTGAGGCTGCAGGCAATATCGGAACAACCATATTTCATCCGGTTGGAACGGCTAAGATGGGCGATGACCCAAGCGCTGTCGTCGATAAAAGATTGAGGGTGCACGGCATTGCCGGGCTCCGTGTGGTCGATGCCTCAATAATGCCAACCATCACATCGGGCAACACCAACGCTCCCGTGGTTATGATCGCTGAAAAGGCCAGTGACATGATCCTAAGGGACGGACGACGTTAGCTCAATCCGAAAGAACAAGCTGCACGGAGAACCGATGCCGGATCAAGTGCTTTCTACATCCGCGGAAGACAGGGACTGGTGGCGGGGCGCCGTTATCTATCAGATCTATCCGCGTTCCTATCAGGACAGCACCGGTAACGGCACTGGCAATCTCAAAGGTATCACGCACAAATTGCCGTATGTCGCTTCACTGGGGGTTGATGCCATATGGATATCGCCGATCTTCAAATCGCCGATGCGGGATTTCGGATATGATGTTTCCGATTACAAGGACATTGATCCGCTTTTCGGATCGGTTGAAGATTTCAAGGAACTGGTCGCGCGAGCGCACGAGCTTGGTCTGAAGGTGATGATCGACCAGGTCATTTCACATTCATCAAGCGATCACCCCTGGTTTGCGGCAAGCCGGGCATCGCGCGACAATGAAAAATCAGACTGGTATGTCTGGGCCGACGCAAAACCGGATGGCACGCCGCCAAACAACTGGCTTTCGGTTTTTGGCGGTTCGGCATGGCAGTGGGACTCACGCCGCAAGCAATACTATCTGCACAATTTCCTCGTCTCGCAGCCTGATCTCAACCTTCATCATGCCGCGGTTCAGGATGCGCTATTGGACACTGTCCGGTTCTGGCTCGATCTTGGTGTTGATGGCTTTCGTCTCGATACGATCAATTTCTACTTCCATAACCGTGACCTGACGGACAACCCGGCTCTCGATCCCGATCAGCGCAACGACAGCATCGCGCCGGACGTCAATCCGTATAATTTTCAGGATCACCTTCATGACAAGAACCAGCCTGAAAATCTGCAGTTCCTGAAACGCTTTCGTAAGCTGCTTGACGAATATCCCGGGGCTGCGGCGGTGGGGGAGGTCGGTGATGCTCAGCGCGGTCTTGAGCTCGTCGCCGACTATACGTCCGGCGGCGACAAGGTGCATATGTGTTACAGCTTCGACCTCTTGTCGGCGACGCCACCAAGCGCCGGCTACCTCAACAATGTAATCGGCAATTTCGAAACCACCGTGACAGATGGATGGGTGTGCTGGGCCTTTTCCAATCACGATGTGCAGCGCCACGCATCGCGTTGGGCGCAGGATTTCGGCAGTACTCCAAAGCACCTCAAACTGCTTGCAGGTATATTGCTTTCACTGCGTGGCTCGGCCTGCATCTATCAGGGCGAGGAACTGGGATTGGCGGAAGCCGAGCTGCGCTTTGAAGACCTGCAGGATCCCTACGGCATCGAATTCTGGCCGGACTTCAAGGGGCGTGACGGATGCCGTACACCGATGGTTTGGAACGCCGGCAGGGAAAATCCGGGTTTCTCGGATTCAAGACCGTGGCTTCCTGTGCCCGATGCGCACCGAGCACAAGCCGTGGACGTGCAGGATCAGGACCTGGATTCGCTGCTCAATCACTACCGTCAGTTCATCGCGTTTCGAAAACAACATCCGCCCCTCGTCAAAGGAACGATAGAACTCGACTGGCAAAATGACGCGGTGTTCTGCTTTCGGCGGCGTGAAGGCGACGACATCATAGTCTGTGCCTTCAATTTGTCGAAGGAACCCCGGATATTTGACGTTCCTGAGGAAAGCCTACAGACGCTTGCCGGAGGCGGATTTTGCAGGACAGCAGAGGGGCGAACAATAAAAATTCCGCCGCTCGATGCCTATTTCGGGAAAGTGCAGCAACACCGGCAATTTGCTTGACATTTGGGATTTATCGTCTCACATGTTCATGATATGTTCTCTTTTTTGCTCTTGCAGAACTGGAATGATCATGACACCGGATCCCGATTTTCAGGACTGGACCGCCAAGGCCATTGAACACCGCATTATCGAAGCAGCAGAAACGCTGGCGCTTTATCCGAAAGCGTTCGGGCCGAAGGCCTACGGCAATTCCATGCCTGAACCGCTGCGTCTCCAGCGCGATGCCTACGCTTCCAATGCACCGCGCTATCGCCGCAAGCCGTCGGCAGGCGCGATGGATCGCATGGAGGAATGCTGGACATGGATCAATGCACTGAACGAAAAACAGGATCGCCAGCTTCTCTATGACTGGGCCCGGGCCAAGGGTGGTTGGGGACGGTCGCTGAAGCTGCTGGCAGTCGAGGAGGGGATGAGCGACCGGACGCTGCGGCGTGAAATCACCCGCATGTGCAAAGCGATTGCGCAACGGCTTAATGGGATTCATAGTCCCAAGCCGTCACAATCCATCGGTGACCGCTCTCCGCACGCACATGAAGACGATAATGCGAAAAAGCCCAACCGCTCCTACAAATTGCATCGGCGCACACAAAATGCCAGACCCGATGTCGACGTCTCGCAGCCCGCGTTGCGAACAATCTCCCGTCAGGTTGCCGATTGTACTGCGGACCGGGCCACCATGACAGAATACGGGTGAACTGCAGCAGCCCTGGTGTGACCGGGGGATTCTTCAACCGCACTTCACATTTCTTTTATTGTTCCTTGTTCGCGCAACAAACGTACCCATATGAATCGGAACGTTTTTTTCGGAGTTCTTGTTAGGATTGTGATCCACAAGCGCCCTTGGAAAACTGTTGTTCAAGCTGAGAAGCGGAGCTTTCAAATGCGACTTTTTACCGTTGCGGCCATTGCCCTGGTGGCCGGAGGGATTGCTGTGGGCTATCTGATGCCTGAAAGGACTGGCGCGACAGTGGAGCGGATTGCATCTTCCACGGAGAAAGACTGGGCTACGAGCCGTTACAACCGTTTCGGCGCCTGGGAATCCATTTGTGAAGTAGGCGACTCAGCAAGCAGCATACAAAGCAGCGCCGCAGCCGATGGTGCCCGCGAGCGGTGCTATATGCGCTATGTCGACAATTTCGGACCTCAGGACGAATCCGATGCCAATGATCGCTTCGGCACCATTGCCGCGTTTATCAGCCCCAATGGCAAAGGCCTGAAGGTCGAGTTCGATGTCGAGAACGGCGTAACCTTCAGCACGGGCGGCTTTCACCTTGCACGTGAAGAAAAGGCCGTATGGAATCTCGACAAAGATGACTGCCTGGCGGGCGGCGTCTGCACATTTACAGGACCGGCCGCCGATGCACTTGTGCGCGCCTTTTCCGATCAATCGGCAGAGACGCTTTTCATGCATGTCGAATTCACCGATCGCTACGGCCAGACTTTGCATCGCAACTGGCCCATGCTGCCATTTGCCAGCGCCTTTGCAGATTTTGAGAGAAACGTCCAAACCACTTCGATGTAGGCAAGTTAGCCACGACAATAACTGATCCGGGCGAATCGCCTAGTCACCTGAATCAAAAATTCGCCGCATAGGGTTTGCTGCGTTCGCTGGCAGAACCGTTTGACGGATGCGAGGATTTCGTCGGCTGATTTGACCCATTTGTACGGCTTTGGGTTTTCATTGTGCACCTCGATGAATGCGGCGATATCGGCCTCCA